>JAFYJP010000013.1 GCA_017538085.1 Bacteroidales bacterium
AAGCAGGCCGAGGACAGCTATTTAAGCATGTTTATCGGCAGCACCTTGAAAAACGAGCATGTACACTCGTTCATTTTCTCTCCGACAGCCGACAACGTCAACAAGGAAACTTCGGTTCTCTGTTTCTCCGAAGAGACCGGCATCTGCAGCAGCACAAGAAACAGCAACTCACAGATAACGCTCTCAGTCATTCCACGAAATCAGTCGGTGAAGAAGGAGCCCAAACTCAAGGAAAACGGCATAAAATACAGAGTCCCTGTCACTGCAGAAATATATGCAAGATACAAAGACAAGACTTATTGCGGAGGCATCTATCAACTGCCACAGCTCGGCAAGATGATGACCTTCGACATGGCTAAGAACAAATATGTCCTTTACGACAGTCACACCGGCTCAATCCGCAGCATAAAAGTGGAATAAACCTGATAGTTACAAACGCATCGGGGCGTCAGGGCACATCAATCATTTAAAGCAGAATTCACCTGGTATTAGCCCGACCTTGTACGATTTCAGCAACTCGCCAGAAGCGGAATATTTATACACTATGCCATTTTTAATCATATTCAGGCCATCGGACACATAAACCAACGAAGTCTGCGGGTCAACAGCAAGACCGTAAAAGCCGTTGTACGAACTCGAAGAAGTGTTTCTGGCAAACAACTGAATGTCAGAAGGGTTATCTATTGCAAAGCGATAAACATTACGATTCAGGAAATATACCGTATCACCAGAACCATTGATTTTCAGTTCTGAAGGTGAATCATCAAGTTCAAAACGACATACGACTTCAGCGGTCCTTGTTTCAGGATTAATTTTTATAAGCCCTGGTTTCTCATAGCCATACGTGCTTCCATTATATCCGCCGTCGGTGATGGTCCATATCTGACTGTTTTTGTCAATCACCAGTGATGTAGGCTGCTTAAGAACCTCAATCGAATCCACGAGCCGGTCGGTTTCAGTGTCGATTACAAGGATTTTGTTGTCATAGCTCCAGCAGTTGGTGAACACATAATTCTTATACTGAACCATCTGCTCTGTTGAATGCTGATAATATTGGGATTCATGGTTGTCAACATCAATATGTCCGGTAATTTCGTATGTCAATGGATTAACTATTGCTATACTTTTGGCGTAAATATCTGTTATATAAGCTTTTGTTTTACTGACAAAATGCATATAGCGCGGCGATGTCAGTCCTGTGATTTTGCCCACAACCTCAAAAGTGTTGGTATTGATAGCATATACCTTACCACTGTTGTTGACAACTATATAGCCTATGCTGTCCATGATTACCATCGACTGTGCCACATCACCGAGAGGTATGTTATTGACGTCATAGAACACGTTGTTCATAACGCTGTCGGTTTCAAAATCAAGGTATGACAACGAAGCATTTTCATACATAAAATTGCCTTCGTTTACGATAAACAATCCAGAATGGGCATTGATATCGGGCGGCGTTATAGGATCTGGGTCATGCATACAGCCGCTCAGAATAAATATCGTACCGAGAATTAAAGATAATATTGTTTTTATTTTCATTTTTGTGTTATTAAAGTGTTATTAAATTTCAAAAATAAATTGTAAAAGAAAGTTTCGACCTGGCATAGGCCTGTAAAGGACTGAATGATACGACTCATTGAGCAAATTGTATATCTTCAGTTCAACAGAAAAATCAAAATTCTTAAAATTGAAGTCCTTGCCCACAAAAATATCACTCATAAAGTAAGGATAAAGCCAGTCACGACGGGTGATATCATTGGTTGAAGTAGTATAGCGCTCGCTATAATAGTTAAACTGATATGTAACGAAAAACTTTCGGTAAGCCACATTGACGAGAGCATTGGCAGAATGCAGGGGAATATACACAAGTTGCTTGCCGTAGGAATCCTCACCCCAGACATCTATATCGCCATAGTTTCTCGCACTGTTATAAGCATAATTTCCTGACACCCTGACATATACATTCTTAATACTCTTTTCAGCCGACACGCTGGCCTCAATGCCCTGTGCCAATACCCTATTTATGTTCATCGGCTGCCAGTACCCCTTAAAACTCGGAATCCACACTATCCAGTTGTTGACATCATTTCTGAAACCGGTAACCTCAGCCTTAATCTTGAAATCAGGAACAACATATTGATATTCCAGGCCAAGCTCAAAGCCAAAGCCGTTTTCAGGCAACAAATCCTTGTTTCCGCCAGGAATCCAGTATAAATCATTCAGTGTAGGCTGATGATAATTTCGGGCAATGTTTCCTTTGACGATAAAATCGGCTTTCTTCAGTATCTTGAAATCGAAACCGAAATACGGAATCAGCGGTGCGAACTTGCCGTCAACCATCTCCTCACGCATCATAAGCGTCATATTCAGCCTTTTCCAAAAACTTTTGTTGAGAGACATGAAAGCCGAATATTCCTGACGGACTGCATCGTAGCCCACATGCGAAATCGTATCAGTCGAGTTGACTTTATGGAAATTTGCATTAAAACTGCCTTCTATCGAAAAGTCATCGGAAAAATTATAAGTATATTTTGCACTGTTGATAAAACTATTTGACGTGCTTACGGAATAAATCGCGGGAATAAGTCCTACACCGGAGACAAAATTCCGAAGGGTATATAGAAGATGTTTATTTGAAAAGCCGCTTCTGACAACAAGTTCCGACCTCGAGCCATAATGTGTCCAATCAACGACCACCTTATTATCATCGTCTTTTTGGTTGTTAAGATTTGAATTTTCCGGACCTTCATAGCTCGTCACCTGCGGAATTGACCTGTCGGCCCTCTGTCCCCAGTATTTTACCGACAAAGCATTGTTTCCATTGAGGTGAAAATATATTTCCTGAAGAAGTCCATATATCTTATAGGACGCATTGTCGTTAGTATCTATGGGGTATTCATACAAACCGGTTGCAGGATTATAAACTTTGATTCTGCGATTGACGAATGTAAAATCATTCTTAGAATAGTTATGGTACACTCTCGTTTTGAGGGAAATCCTTCTATTGCCCCATCCTACCCCAAGATATTCGTTGAAGGTGTGATAACTTCCGATTCCCTGCACATACTTAAGAGCAAGGCATGTGTCATGAGTGTCGTAATTACCGATATTAATTGAGCCTCCTAAGCCTCCGCTATTGTCGGCAATTGAGGCAGTTCCGTGTTTAAGGTTGATATCATCTATAATATACACCGGTATCAGCGAAAAATCGACACTGCCAGTCATAGGCGAATTGATGTTAATACCGTTCCACACTACCTGTGTATGAGATGCGGCAGTACCTCTGAATGAAGCAGTTGCAAGTGCCCCTCTGCCATTATTCTTGATGAATATCGGTGTGTTTTCAGAAAGCAAGTCGGAAAGAGAGGAACTGATTTTCTCCATCATGACGATGGAATCAACCTTCGTCTCCCTCATTCCGGCTTCTTCTTTCTCAAACAGCCTGTCAGCGGTAAAACCAATGATTTCAACGCTTTTCAGGGCAATTGTATCATGAATATCCTGAGCCATAAGTTTCCCAAAAACGACCATGAACATCACGGTCATGCAGAAAAATATCCTGTGGCCCATGGATAAAATGGATTTACTTCTTGATGAGTTTCTTAGTCACGACACTATTGTCGCTTGCAATACGTACGAAATACATGCCTGTTGACAAATCAGAGATGTCGATGCAGTTTTTACCGTTTGTATCGAAATGACTGACAATCTGTCCGTTCACATTATAAACATCAACTGTACTGTATGCATCCGTACTGATGAAAAATTTTCCTGAGGTTGGATTTGGATAAACAGAAATCGCATTTTTGTTTTCCACATCTCTAATGGCCTCATTATTACCGACATTAACATACATATTGTCGATGCAGAAATATGAAGGGGTATTCATTCCGTATGCGCCCGCATCAGATGATTCGAGAAACATTCTAATACCAGTGACTTCACCCAAAGAAGCAAGGTCAACCCAACGCCAGTTGTCAACGATGTAATCCTGTGAATTGTCATCAAACCTGAAATCGGCGAGATAGAACACGACTGTGTCTGTTGAATTTCCATTTATATCTATACCGAAAATATTGAGTTTCAGCCAGTCAGGGTCATTTCCAGAATCACCGCCGAATTTCTTGGCGAATCCGTCACCATCACGCATTGAGAGGTAAGTATATGTGGCGTTAGTGACGAAAAATCCATTCACAACGTATGCCACGTCTTCTTTTGCTGGATTGACAAAATCAGCCTCAACAGGAATCGGACTAAAATCGTTCATCCAATCTGATGACACGTATGCCACTGCGTAATTTGTACCGCCTTCATCGTCGGCTTCCATGCCACCACGTGTTATAGCGCTGAACTGATTTGTGTATCCGCTCGTAGAATCGTCTCTCATATTGGAATATGCAAAGCCACTCCATGAGTAATAGACAGCATCATAATTATTCACATATCTGACTATTCCGGAGTTAAAGCCGCCTGTTCCATCACTGCCATCCCAATAGGAATCAGTTGCAAGGGACAGGTCATTGAAATTAGAGATTTCGTATGGCGCACCGGCATTGATGACGCCTACTCCGTCAAGGTCAAATCCTGACGAATTAAATTCAGTCGGCCATGGGTCATTGACCTTATGCCCTTGAGAGTCGTAAGTCGCATATTCATCCTGAATGCAGCCGATGACGTCAATCAGTTTGACAAATCTGATATTATTGACATCCAATCCTGCATTGTCTGCAACATCATCAAGGTCAAAAGGTGTTCCATACCCCTGACGATATTTACCTGCAAAGTTGTGGATCATTGTTGCATCAACTTGTCCGAACGTTCCAATCTGCTCAGTCTCAGAAGAAAGGGAGACAGCAGGGAATCTGAAGAAGTTCACACCGTCGGAGCTGACTTCAACAAAAGCCAGTTCAAGGAAATAGTCGTCAAATGAATTTTCGAACACTGCAAAATCGAATCCAGGTCCATTGACAATTGGACGGTCGAAAGTCAGAATAGCTTCACCTGCATCACCGAGGCTTACAACCTCCATCGAGCCTCCTTCAGCGACACCCAGTCCCAACGCCGGCCATCCGAAAGACACCTTAGCAGGCGGATTTGCAATATTCTCATAACCACGAGTTAACTGAATGCCTGTAGCCCAGCATACAAACTGGTCCGAGTTAACCGGAATAGCTGTTGACCCTTCCTGGCCGGCAGCAGGCGGATAAGGTCCATTCTGTGCAAAGATGTTTCCTGACAATCCCATCAGAAAAGCTACCAACAAAAGTAAATTTTTTCTCATCTTAATAAAGAGTTTTAAAGTTACACAATGGTAGCGGATGTAAAAATGATAGAATATTCGATATATCCCGTCGCCTTTTCACCCGAAAGCTACTGTTAATTTGCAGTTGGCAGGTCTTCTGACTCGTTCTGTCCGGTCGCCTTCCCATAAGAAAATCCTACAGTGGCAAATAGACCGGCATTGTAAAGAACTCACAGCTACGGGGATAGTTTTGGCTTTGCACCAAATTCCCTTTTGATCCTTACGGAACCAAATGCGTTGCAAAGATACTACAAATTAATAACTCAGAATTGATAATCGTAAAAAAATTTCCGACCTCGCCTCATCATGGTCAACTCCGAGCGGGCATCACAAAAAAGGAGGCGACCAGCATCATGCCAATCGCCTCCAAACTTTAACAATTAGTGTTTTTTTATCTATAAATCAAGCCTTCTGGGCCTACATCGATGACAATCGGTTTGTCCTTGCTGACATCACCCGACAACAGTCTCTTCGACAAATCATTGAGCAACGTCCTTTGAATCAGTCGTTTGATAGGTCTTGCACCATATCCCGGATCATAACCTTCTTTTGCCAACCACTCGGCAGCCTCATCTGTCAACTGCACAACAACACCTTGTTTTTCAAGCATTTCAGCCACATGGTTGAACTGAAGTTTAACAATCTGTAGAATATCGGACTGCGACAAAGGATTAAACATGACTATTTCATCAATTCTGTTCAGAAATTCAGGTCTTATCGACTTTCTCAGCAGCTCATCGACTTCCTTTCTGGTCTCCTCAATAATTTGCTTGCGATTGGAACCATTGATGCCTTCAAGTTTTTCCTGAATAAGATATGCACCTATGTTTGAGGTCATAATAACTATGGTATTCTTGAAGTCAACCGTTCTGCCCTTGCCGTCAGTCAGACGTCCGTCATCGAGGACCTGAAGCAATACGTTCATAACATCCGGATGAGCCTTTTCAATTTCATCGAGCAATATCACCGAATAAGGTTTACGACGTACAGCCTCAGTAAGCTGGCCACCTTCATCGTATCCGACGTATCCTGGAGGAGCACCTATCAGACGGGAAACTGAATACTTCTCCTGATATTCAGACATATCAATACGTGTCATCATCGATTCATCGTCAAACAGCATTTCTGCAAGAGCCTTGGCAAGTTCGGTCTTGCCGACACCCGTGGTACCGAGAAATATGAACGAGCCTATAGGACGGTTCGGATCCTGAAGTCCTGTTCTGCTTCGACGTACTGCATCAGCCAATGCCTCTATTGCATCATCCTGACCCACTACCCTCTTGTGAAGCTCTTCCTCGAGATGAAGCAGTTTGTCCTTATCACTCTTCATCAGCTTGGTCAGCGGTATTCCAGTCCACTTTGCCACTACAGAAACCACATCCTCAACGCCGACTTCCTCACGAATCAAAGGATTGTCACCTGCTACGGACTTCAGTTTCTCTTGCGCTTCATTGATGGCATTCTCAGCTTCCTTTATCCTGCCATAACGTATCTCGGCAACCTTTTCATAATCGCCGCTGCGTTCAGCCTTTTCAGCCTCAAATTTCCACTCTTCAATCTGCTTCTTGTTCTTCTGGATATCCTCAACACAGGAACGCTCAAGTTCCCATTTTGCCGACATCTTGGAATATTCCTGGCGTAGGTTTGCAAGCTGTTCGTCAAGATATGCTATCTTCTCGGTATCTCCTTCACGTTTGATGGCTTCCTTCTCGATTTCAAGCTGACGGATCTTTCTTTCAATCTCATCAATGTCCTCAGGAACGGAATTCATCTCCAAACGCAGTTTCGATGCTGCCTCATCTATAAGGTCAATAGCTTTGTCAGGCAGATATCTGTCTGTAATATAACGTTTTGAATATTGGACTGCCGCAATTAGCGCATCATCTTTTATTCTTACTTTATGGTGAGTTTCATATCTTTCCTTCAGACCACGAAGTATTGAGATGGCGCTAAGTTCGTCAGGTTCGTCTATCATCACCTTCTGGAAACGTCTTTCAAGAGCCTTGTCCTCCTCAAAATATTTCTGGTATTCTTTGAGGGTCGTGGCTCCTATTGCATGAAGTTCACCGCGTGACAATGCCGGTTTCAGGATGTTAGCAGCATCCATTGCCCCCTGCGTCTTGCCTGCACCGACCAACGTATGAATCTCATCAATGAAAAGGATGATATCGCCTTCGGATGAAACAACCTCATTCACGACACCTTTCAAACGTTCCTCAAACTCTCCCTGATACTTGGCACCTGCAAGCAGCGCACCCATATCAAGTGAATAAATCTGTTTTGATTTCAGATTAGAAGGGACATCGCCACGAACTATTCTCTGTGCTATGCCTTCAACCACTGCCGTTTTACCGACACCAGGGTCACCCACGAGAACAGGATTGTTTTTGGTACGACGTGACAGAATCTGCAGCACACGTCTTACCTCTTCGTCACGACCTATGACGGGGTCTATCTTTCCCTTCAAGGCCATTTCATTAAGGTTCTTTGCAAAACGGTTAAGGGTATTATACTGGTTTTCAGCATTCTCATCTTTAACCTTGTTGCCTTTTCGCAATTCCGCAATGGCTTTCTCCATTGCATTAAGGGATATTCCCTGATCCTTTAGCATCTGTGAGACATCGTCACGGATTTCAAAGAAAGACAAAAGAATGTGTTCCAGGGCGACGAAATCATCACCCATCTTGTTAGCCTTGTTATACGCAGCATTCAACACACGATTGGCATCCTGTGACAGATACGGGTCCGTGCCAGATGACTGCGGATATGATTTGATTATACTGTCAAGCAATGGATTAAGGTTGTTGACCTGAACACCAAGTTTGTTAAAGACATAATTAACTATGTCCTCTCCGGAATGAAGCACTCCCTTGAAAAGATGTCCGGTTTGAACAACCTGCTGGCCCTTTTCCTGAGCTATCTTTACAGCTTCTTGTAAAGCCTCCTGAGATTTTATTGTAAATTTATCGTAATTCATAATTTCAAAATCCTCCTGCCCAATAATCATCAACTTACGTGCCAACAATTATTGGAGGACTTTATGTGACAACCTGTCAGGATTTTGCAAATTATTCCGACAAAATTACAGACAGCAGATAGAAATTACTTCTGATAAACCACCTTTGATGTTTGAACCCTCACTCCATCAACATAAGCACTAATGAAATACATCCCATCAACTATGTCATTTGCGGGTGTCCATTCAAAAACGTTCGTTGTAGTTGTGCGGTAAACTATTTGACCGATAATATTAGTGACGATGTATTCCACCTCCATAGGAATATCGCACGATGCATTTCTGCTGACGGTTACGGATGTGGCAAACGGATTTGGATACACCTTGAAGTTATATGATTCACCATTTTCAATTCCATCAAACATGAAATCGATTATGTCCGATTCACAGAAATTGTATATCGACTTCACACCAAATCTCACCGGACCAGTGACATTATTGTCATAATAATGGCTACTCAAGAGCGAATCAGCCATCATCACACCATCCTTATAGAACGAATAGGCAATAGGATAAGTGTCAGCAGATGGCTCCCATTTAATATAATATCCACCTTGAACACGAGTCACTTCAATGTTGGTCGGAGGAAGACACTGTGTTTCAACTTCCACATCAATGCATTCAGAATCAGAGAACAGCTCATCCTCGTAATTTACAATCACACAATAATTATATGCACCATCAGGCACAACATCAATATATGATGTATCTGTAGTTGAAGCCAACAGAACATCACCTTTATAAATGTCGAAATGGTCAAAATATGCGGTATGATGCGGCACATTCCATGTGAGAATCACATTTTCGGAATGTATATCAGCACTTAAATCATCAACCGGAAGAGGATATCTGCCATAAGCATCAATACATCTTATTATATCAGAAAGGCAACCGTTGTCATACATTGCCTGAATGCAGAAGTGGAAGTTGCCATAACCATACTCGCCGGTATATGAGTTTTCGGTGACGGTATCGACCACAACGTCGTTGCAAACAATTTGATAACCGACAAGTTCCACTGTATCCGGATCTGGTTCATCCCAAGTGATATTCACAGTATTTCCCGTAATTGAGCCGCTTATATTATGAGGTATGTGGCATATCTTTGTCGGATCTGGTATGATATTCATTATGCACGTTTGGTCGCTATTGAAAGTGTAATTGCCAGGATTCAGCTGATTCATTGCGTAATATCCGTCACAATATCCACTCCATCCCCAGTTAAAATGGAACATATTGTTATCGTCATAACCGTCACAAACAAAAGCATGACCTTCCGAAGAGTTACGGCCGCTATATTCCATAGGTTGACTGGCATCAAGCTGTTCTTTCAGCATTTCAATCCAACGATACTGGTTGAAGTCTGACTTGTGATTGTTCACGACAGCATCATTATATCCAAAATGATTGCGAAGAGCAGAGACCACCTTTCCCATACTTGCTCCACTTCCTGACGGAGAATAACCCATTCTTACACTGACACCACAGTTGACCATAAGCGTCGCCACAGCATCATTGGGACTATACACATTGTTGGGCATGCTGTTCCAGTCAAAATGGACATCACCATGGACTATAGACAAATCGCCATAATTTCCGTTGACATACACAGTTTCTCCAAGTCCATATTCAGGATAGTTCCAATATTTCATAACCTGTGCCATGGCTGTTGCCACACATCCGGTATAGACATGGTTGCAGGGGCCCGCATAATCAACCGGACATTTGGCATTATAGTAACATCCCTGATCCCATTTTGTGGTAACCAAAGGCAACACAGCAGAAATACCCTTTGCAGCGTAAGTCCCGTTAATGATAGCCTTCCAGTTTGGATGTTTCCTAATCTTCCTGCCACTTTCGAAAATGGCATTCATTTCTTCCTTGTAATCCTCAAAGAAAGAAGTGATATTTTCAGGAATATTATCTGTGGCAAACACACCCTCATCGGAATAGCCAAGTATTGGTTCAATTCTCTCGTCACCTGCAACAATCACAAAACCATTGTTGTCATAATCGTTGAAGATGTAATAATATACTGTCGAATGTATTTCATCTTCATCAGTCATAACAAGCTGTAAATCAATGTTATTTTTTACACCAATAACATTGTGTGACCAATTTTCGGCGACCTTGCGAGCAGTGGTCACTTCCACCTGTTGAGCTTCAGCAACGGAACAAAAAAGGAAAACTGAAACTAATAATAATAGTTTTTTCATAATTACTGCATATTTCTAATTCTGACCTCTATATGAGTGTCTGAAAGTAAATTCACCAGTTCGTTTATGTCTGTATCCGAAAAATGATACGGATAAAGAATCTTAGGGTTTATCATCTTGGCAGCTCTGACAGCCTGTTCTATCTTCATAGTATATGGCTGATTTACAGGAATAAAGGCTATATCGATATCCGAAAGGGAAGCCATTTCCGGAATATCCTCGACATCACCGGGCACATATATGTTTTTATCATCAAGAGTGATAACGAAACCTATATCACCTCTGTCTTTAGGATGAAACTTGAGCTGTTCGGGTGAGATATTATAAGCCGGAACTGTTCTAAATGAAACGACATCATTAATGACAACATTGTCACCTGGTTTCAATGCATTGGCGTTTCCGACCTGCATGGCTGCATTTTTTGAAGCATAAACCCTCGTACCATCCTTTGACAGGATTTTTATGGCAGCAGTATCAAGATGGTCGAAATGCTCGTGAGTCACTAAAATAAGGTCTGCTTTTGGAAGCACAGAAAAGTCTATTGTGATGTCATCCTGCTTGGAGACAGGATCGAGGTAAATGACGAAATTGTCCAATGACATCATCAGGCTTGCATGTTTAAGAAAGGTGATGGTCAAAGTCTTGTTACTGCCGGTGGTGAACTTGTCGGACTCAAAGGTCTGATTCTGTTTGCATTTGTTGAAAAGCCCCATAGTTATAATGATTAAGACAGGAATGAAAATATAATGTTTAATTCTACTCATTTTTGATTATTAAAACACGTGCAAAAGTAATCAAAAAATTATATAATCAAAAATTAATTGTATCTTTGCAAATTCACACCAAGAAATATTTTTTTTTACAAATAAATCAATTACAATCAATTATGGATTTCGAACTAACCAAAACAGAAAAGTTATTTCGTCAGATGATAAGAGAATTTGCCGACAATGAGGTAAAGCCATTAGCGGCAGAGGTTGACGAACAAGAGCGTTTTCCGATGGAGACGGTTAAGAAGATGGCAGAATTAGGTCTTATGGGCATACCGGTACCTGCCGAATACGGCGGTGCAGGTGGCACAAACCTGATGTACACTATTGGCGTTGAAGAGATTTCACGTGTATGTGCCACAACAGGTGTAATTTTGTCGGCTCACACTTCACTGTGTATAGCTCCGATTATGGAAAACGGTACTCCTGAGCAAAAGAGCAAATATGTCCCAAAACTTGCTAAAGGTGAATGGATAGGCGCTTTCGGTCTGACCGAACCAAATGCAGGTACAGATGCCTCATCACAGCAGACTATGGCTGTTGACTGTGGCGATCACTATGTACTCAACGGCAACAAGATATTCATCACCAATGCCGAATATGCCAACGTATATATCATTTTTGCCATGACCGACAAGTCAAAGGGCACCAAAGGCATTTCCGCATTCATTGTAGAAAAAACTTTTCCAGGATTTCAAGTTGGGAAAAAAGAGCTGAAGATGGGCATCAGAGGTTCCGCAACCTGCGAACTTATCATGACCAACTGCATAGTCCCAAAGAAAAACCTCCTCGGCAAAGTCGGCGATGGTTTCAAAATAGCCATGAAGACACTCGATGGCGGCAGAATAGGCATTGCATCACAGGCATTGGGAATTGCTCAGGGAGCAATGGAAGAAACCGTCAAATACACCAAGGAACGCAAGCAATTCGGAAAATCCATCAGTGCTTTCCAGAACACCCAGTTCCAACTGGCCGACCTTGAGACCAGGATTCAGGCTGCGCGACTTCTCGTCAGATCGGCAGCCTTCAAGAAGGACAACGGCATGCCTTACACTGTAGATGCAGCAATGGCAAAACTCTTCGCAGCTGAAACGGCAATGGAAATGACTACCAAGGCAGTACAGTTCCACGGCGGTTACGGCTACACCCGTGAATATCCTGTTGAGCGCATGATGCGTGATGCAAAAATCACGGAAATCTATGAAGGAACTTCAGAAGTTCAGCGTATGGTTATTTCATCTAAATTATTAAAATAAGTAAACATGAATATAGTTGTCTGCATAAAACAAGTTCCGGACACCAACGAAATAAAGATCAATCCCGTAACAGGCACTTTGATACGTGAAGGTGTCCCAAGTATTATGAACCCTGACGATAAGGGCGGCCTCGAACTGGCTCTCCGTCTGAAAGATAAATATGGTGCTCATGTAACTGTTGTTACCATGGGACCCATGCAGGCTGACGCCATATTGCGCGAAGCCTTCGCCATGGGTGTTGACCGTGCCATCCTGTTGAGTGACAGAAAGTTCGCTGGTGCCGATACCCTCGCCACATCATACGCACTTTCCTGCACTCTTCGCCAACTCGACTACGACCTCGTAATCACCGGCCGTCAGGCTATCGATGGTGACACCGCACAGGTAGGACCGGAACTCGCCGAACAGCTCGGCCTTCCTCAGGTATCCTACCTCGAAGACTTTGAATTAGGCTCCTATTCCCGAATCGGCAACATCATAAAAAACATCAAGAATGTTCTGCCTATCAATGACAATTCAAAACAGGAAATTCCTATCAACGAAAACGGCAAGATAACCGCCACTCTCAAGAAACAGACTGAAGACGGCTATGAAATTCTCGAATGTGAACTCCCGATGCTGGTAACAGTACTCGCCTCCTCCTTCAAACCACGGTACATGTCCGTCAGCGGTATCGTCAACGCTTACAACAAGGAAGTCGAAGTATGGAACGTCTCTAACATCAATGCCGATGAAACACGTCTCGGACTCAGCGGTTCCCCGACAAGAGTCAAGGAATCATTCGCAAAGGCCATTAAACAGGCCGGCGTTGTACATGAAGTGGAACCGGAAGAGGCTGTTGATATTATTATTAACAAATTAAAAGAAAAATTCATCATCTAAAATCTCAGAATATGGATATCAACGAATATAAAGATATTTACGTCTTCGCCGAACAAAGAGACGGAATAATACAGAATGTCGCTTTCGAGCTGTTAGGAAAGGCTAACGAATTAGCAGCCCAACTCAACGAAAAAGTCATAGCAATCCTGTTGGGGCACAACATATCCGACAAGGCTAACGACCTGATAGTTTCAGGTGCTGACAAAGTCATCTGTGTTGATGATGAACGTTTAGCCAACTATCTGACGGAGCCTTACACTCAGGCCATCACTCAGATTATCAATGAAAAGAAGCCGAGCATACTGCTCATCGGTGCAACCACAATAGGCCGTGACCTCGGTCCACGTGTGTCATCACGCAATACCACAGGTCTCACCGCCGACTGCACCAAACTTGCCATTTCCCCTGAAAACCAGCTGATGATGACTCGTCCTGCTTTCGGAGGCAACCTCATGGCCACCATTCTCTGTGCCGACAACCGTCCTCAAATGTCAACAGTTCGACCGGGCGTCATGCGCAAGGCTAAGAAAGACCCTGCAAGAACAGGTGAAATTGAAAATATGACAATCAATTTCGACGAATCGAAGTTCCGAGTAAGACTTATCAAAAAAGTCAAAGAAAACAGAGGCAAAATTGACATCACTGAAGCCAGGGTACTCGTTTCAGGTGGTAGAGGCGTAGGCAACAAGGAAGGTTTCCGCAAGCTGCAAAACCTCGCCGATGTCATCGGTGCGGAAGTTTCCTCATCACGTGCAATGGTCGATGCTGGCGTCATGCCACAGGATCGCCAAGTAGGTCAGACCGGTAAGACCGTTCGCCCAGACCTATACTTTGCATTGGGTATTTCCGGAGCCATCCAGCACCTCGCCGGCATGGAGGAATCAGAACTCATCATCGCCGTCAACAAGGACAAATACGCTCCTATCTTCCAGGTCGCCGACCTTGGAATTGTAGGCGATGTCCACAAAATTGTCCCTATGCTCTCCGAAAAGCTGAAACAGATGAGAAATAAGGAAGAATAATCCTTTAAATGTTTTATCATGAGAAAAAATCTGTTTTTCATCCTAATAATAGCATTAGGACTCGTATCGTGCAGCAAGCCCTCCTTCAAAGTCAATTTGCAGTGTCAAAACTGTGAAGACGCAATGGCTTATCTTAGCAAAGTAACCATTGACGACATCATACCAATCGACTCGACCTCCATAAGCAACGGGCAGGCTAAACTGAAAGCACCTTTAAGCGATGTACAGGACCTTTACCTCTTAGTCATTGAAGGTATGCGGGATTATATTCCATTATTACCCGAAAACAAGGACGTGACTGTCGTAGTCGATGTCGATGATCCGACTGCAACAAATGTGACAGCTTCTGATGCCCAGGCTCTTCTCAACACCTTCAACAGCCAAATGAGGCAGAAGTTTGATGAGCTTTATCCTGCTTATTTGGAAGCTCAAAACAATGACGATGAATCTGCAAGTGACAGCATCGCACAGGCCATCATTGATGAGTTAAACAACTACAAGTTCAACTTCATCAAAAACAATTCCAACAATTTCGCTTCACACTACATTCTTAACGACATGAAGCAGGATTGTTCTCTTGACACTCTCAAAGCCCTCGTCAGCAGTTTCGGTGACACCAAATCAATCTATCTTGACGCAATCAACGAATACATTGACAAACAGGAAAAGCTCGAAATCGGGCAGCCATTCATCGATTTCACACTAAAGACCATATTGGGTGAAGATGTTAAACTGTCGGATATCGTATCTGCCAATAAGCTGACGTTAGTTGACTTCTGGGCATCTTGGTGTAATCCATGCAGAAAAGAAAATCCAAATGTCGTAGCTGCTTACAACAAATATCACAAAGCAGGCTTTGATGTTCTCGGAGTTTCTGTTGACCAGGATGATGCCGAATGGATTAAGGCTGTAAAGGATGATGGACTTCTATGGACTCAGGTCCGTGATGCTGACAACAGCGCAAGTGACCTTTATTCAATATATTACATTCCAAGCAACTTCCTAATCGACCAAAATGGCACTATTATTGCCAAAGGTTTACGTGGTGAAGACCTTGAAGCAAAATTGAATGAGTTGCTGAAATAACCTACAATTTACGAATCAATAATAAGCCGGCTTTTTCGAAATGGAATTGCCGGCTTTTTTTATCTATGTGTTTACGAACTATTGTAGGACTGTCACATGGTTGCTGAGCATATCGAAGCATTGTGGCAGCCTTTACAAGGTGGATGCCGTGATATGAACAATGCGGCTGCCGTGGTACGACAGCCCTACAAATGTCGGCATCCACTACTGAAAGGAGAAGATTTTTGATTCAGTTTGACGGTTTTTCACTAATTTTGCAGGCATGAAACGGTTGCGGCACATATTAGTATTGGGGCTCCTGCTTGCTGTGATGGTGAAGTGTGGAAATTCTCCTGACTCCTCCGCCTTGACGGGCACACCCTCGCAGAACGGAACTGCCGCGCTCAAGGCTTTAGAGGAGATTGACTCGCTGATGTGGAAGCAGCCGGATAGTGCTTTGACGGTGATGTTGGAGTTTGCGGGAAGCGCAGAAGCGGACAGC
>JAFYJP010000152.1 GCA_017538085.1 Bacteroidales bacterium
AAGCACCTGTTTCAGGATCGAAAATACCAAACAGTCCGCTTGTAGATGTAGCATAGTAAAATACACCGTCCATATAGCACATTGAATTCAGGAATTCAGGTGCAGTGAAACCTGTTGATGTTGCACCTTCAGGATTGTTCAAAGTGAAAGTATTAATATTTGTACTGCCTAATGTGATGTATGCCTCTGTATTTTCAGCTTTTTCATCTGAGTTATGGCATAATGCAAACCATGACAATGCAGCTGTACCAGGATTGCTTATAGTCACAGCCACCTGTGAAGAATACTGCATATAATATGCTGTTTCATCAATCTCAGTAACTGAAATTTCAATTGCCGGTTCATTGAGGTAGAAGTCCAAAGTAGCTGTTTCTTCTATTGGAGCGTTATACATCCCCCAATAGGTCTCAAAACCTGGAGCTACAATCATTATATAATATAAGAAACCCTGAACCAAAGAAACGGAATAAGCACCGTTTTCATCTGTTGTAATTGTGTCGGGGCCGAAAATCATGGTTGCACCACTTATCGCATTATTTGAATATGACGAATACACATTACCTGATACAGTGACATATTCAGGTGTCGTTGTACACATGCCGAAACGCATATTGTTACGGTTTGTGGTTGTCGAAGGAGTTACGCCAGGATCTGTCGGATCATACGGAGAGCCGTCTCGTTGAACTCTTTGTGCCATAGCAACATCAGTTGTATGTGTATAGAATCTGCTCTGTGAACCGAAATAAGGGTTGTGAGCATAGACGAAAGTGATTAAAACACTACTTGAGCCATCATATACAAACGGAGTCTGCAGAACAAGATCATAATAGTAATCAACACCTGTATTGTCCATGTTTATAACACCGTCAAACACAAGGTTCATATCATCAAGTATCCATCCGGCATCAACAAGGTCAGTGTTAGGTACATTGCTCATATATACTTGAAGGTTTATATCATTAGCAGCTGTAGCATAAGTATATTGCCATGACAGTGTGTGAATAAAACCAAAGAAAGCACCTGCATCCAATAATTCTTCAGCAGTGTAAAGCTCCTGAACTAATGAATAATTGTAGTATGTATTCATTGGCATGTAGTTAACGCCTGTCGTACCCTCACCGATAGTAGCAGTCACAGAATTGAAATCATCACCGCAACTGACAGCTGTCTGGAAACTAACCACATCAGACCAATCAGACATATCGTCATCGCAAATTGCACGTACGTAAGCATTGTATGCTGTACCTGAAGTCAGTTCGGTAAGCGTATATGGATTTGATGAAACTGTTATCATTTCACCATCTCCATGTTCAAAGCCTGCAGGGCCATATTCAATTTGCCACTGACTGGCTGTACCGTTTTCAGTCCATGATAATGAAGCCTCTTCATCTGTGGTTCCCGTGCAGCCAAAGTCTGTTGGTTTAGGACATGATGGAGCTTCGCATACATTATCCCATGAGAAGAAAATGCCGTCAGGAATGGATGAACCACTGCCTGCAGGAACAGCATAAAGAATAACATTCCAAGGATAATAAATCTCAAATGAGCATTCACCATCCCAGTTGCCTGAAATCCAGTACAATGATATAGTACCTTCAGGAACTGCAACTGTGGTCTCAAATATTGCTCCGGATTCAAGTGTCAATTCAGCAATAATATTTTCTTCTGCATCCAGGAAAACCAAATATGCACCATTCCAGCCATCACCGTATGAATCGTACAGAACAACTGGATATTCACATGTGACATCATCAAGATTTGCATAGTAAGCCTCATTAATACGACTTGTCCAAATACCGGAACTTGCAGCTTTAAGTCTGGCAACTTCCTCCATCTTCAAAGCATCTTGTGCTTCCATTGTCTGCATGTCCTGGGCAGCCTGCAATGTTGCCGCTTTACTCTCTTCAACACTTGTTGTTGAATACTGCGAATAACCCCATGCTGGAATCAGACATGTAATTAATAAAAACAATAAAATCTTTTTCATACTAAATAATTTTTGGTTAAACATTTATTACATTTATTATTTTTTTACCCATAATTCATATTGTTAATGAAATTGCAAATATAAACATTTTTTTTTATTTTATTTAATTACATTTGTACGCTTTTTTTTACACCTGTGTAATTATAATTTAATTAACCTTAAAACATTACGAAATGAGTTATCTATTTACTTCAGAATCAGTATCTGAGGGGCATCCTGACAAAGTTGCCGATCAGATATCCGATTCCATTTTAGATCAATTCCTGGCTTTTGACCCAGACTCAAAAGTTGCTTGCGAAACCTTAGTTACAACGGGACAAGTTGTCGTATCCGGCGAAGTCACTTCCAAAGCGTATGTTAACATTCAGCATACGGTAAAAGACGTCATAAACAAAATCGGATACACTAAAGGCGAATATGGCTTTCAAGGTGATTCCTGCGGCATTCTGACCGCCATTCACGAGCAGTCACCTGACATCAACCGCGGTGTGGTGAGAGAAGACCCTCTCAACCAAGGAGCCGGTGACCAGGGTATGATGTTCGGCTACGCCACTCGCGAAACCGAACAGTTTATGCCACTCACTCTTTATCTCTCTCATCTCATCATGCATGAGCTCGCCGAAATTCGGCATGAAGGCAAAGTCATGACCTATCTCAGACCGGATGCAAAATCCCAGGTCACCATCGAATATGGCAACGACAAAAAGCCTTTACACATTCATACCATTGTCATCTCCACTCAGCACGATGATTTCATAAAACCGGCATCGAACTCCAAAAGGAACATTGAAAAAGCTGACAAAGAGATGCTTGACACAATAAAAAAGGATATGACGGAGATTCTCATGCCACGTGTAATCGCCAAACTGAATCCGTCAATCCAGAAACTATTCGAGCATAAATACACTTTCTATGTGAACCCGACAGGCAAATTCGTCATAGGCGGACCAACTGGCGACACTGGTGTCACAGGACGTAAAATCATCGTTGACACATACGGCGGAAAAGCGCCTCACGGTGGCGGCGCATTTTCAGGCAAAGACCCTTCAAAAGTTGACAGGTCAGCCGCCTACGCAGCACGACATATAGCCAAAAACATGGTAGCCGCCGGTATCGCCGACGAAATACTGATACAGGTTTCATACGCCATAGGAATAGCCAAACCAATCAACATTTTCGTAAACACCTTCGGCACCTCCAAAATCGGCATGTCAGACGGCGAAATAGCAAAAAAGATTGGGGAAATCTTTGACATGAGGCCAAGAGCCATCATCGAAAGACTGAAATTGCTCAACCCAATCTACTATGAGACAGCATCCTACGGTCATTTCGGCCGTGGCCCTAAAATTGTCACGAAACAGTTCGGTGACAATAAAATAAAAGTCGAGCTCTTCACTTGGGAAAAACTCGACTATGTCGATAAAATCAAAAAAGTGTTTAATCACTGATATCCCTTAAAACGGTCATCACAGATTGCTTCGCCCGGGCGGGCATGACACCTTCTCGGGCTGATTTGCAATCCGCATAACAACAAACCACGTAATCCTCTGCCGAGGATTACGTGATAAATTTGTGACTAGTCAGGTACAATTATCTGACAACCATCTTTGTTGTCGTCACTATCTTACCATTAACGACAACAGAGCACAAATACAAACCGCATCTGAAATCAGCGGCATTGAGGCTCAAAAGATTGTGACCTGCTTCCAACTGATATTCGGCAACTTTCTGACCTGTGCAGGTATATATCTGCAAAGAACCAGCCTTAGGAAGTGTGCATTCGAATGTGGAAACTTCAGATACAGGGTTAGGATAAACCTTAGCACTGACATTGCTTTCCGGAGCATCTATGCCAACATGGTCGCCGATAATGAAACTGAGGGCAACCCATGACACTTGGTCTCCGTTATGAAACTCATATATCAATGTTGTGACGCCATCACTTTCCTGCGGTCCATTTCCCATATAGTCAGCCTGAAATGAAATAGTTTCACCTGAAGCCATTTCAACGCCATCCACATGATCAGCCGTGTAACAATGGTCATTGAAACAGAAGGTATTATAGGTGCCTTCAACCTCACGAACTGTCACCTTCACGAAATCGAAAACGATATCAGAACCGCTTTCATTACATAAATTAAAATTGTATTGCATAAAATACGCCTCATCATCATTTGCGGCCTTGCGTACTAACCATTGTCCGGTAATATCATCACCTTCAAGGCTGCGGATAACCGGTACCTGCGCAAAAGAGCAGCCAAAGACTGCAAGTAAAACCAAAGAAATAATAAACTTTTTCATCATATAATCCTTTATTTGAATAATCCGTTAATAATCTCATCATCAACAATGTTAGGGATATTGACCTTAAGATTAGGCTCCGATGCCATGGCACGTTTTATCGCGAAAAGTGCGTTATCGTTTCTTGCCCAGCCACGACGTGCTATACCATTGTTCACATCCCAGTAAAGCATTGATTTGATGTGTCTTTCTGCTTCTTCACTACCATCAATAACCATGCCAAACCCGCCGTTGATAACCTCACCCCAGCCTACTCCACCGCCATTATGCAGGGAAACCCAGGTGGCGCCTCTGAAACTGTCACCGATGACGTTCTGGACAGCCATGTCGGCAGTAAATTGAGAACCATCGTAAATGTTGGCTGTTTCGCGGAAAGGAGAATCGGTACCAGATACGTCATGATGGTCACGACCAAGCACTATAGGAGCCGAAATCCTTCCTTCACGAATAGCTTTGTTGAAAGCAAGGGCAATTTTTGTACGACCCTCACAGTCGGCATATAATATACGGGCCTGTGAACCAACTACCATCTTGTTCTTGCCTGCCTCCTTAATCCAATGGATATTGTCTCTCAGTTGAGTTTCAATTTCCTCAGGAGCGTTAGCGGCTATTGCCTCAAGTTCTTCTGCTGCAAGCTTGTCCGACATAGCCAAATCTTCAGGTTTGGACGAAGTGCATACCCAGCGGAAAGGACCGAATCCGAAATCGAAATACAGAGGGCCCATAATATCCTGAACGTATGAAGGATACTTGAATGTCATTCCGTCAGCTTTGAAGACATCGGCACCTGCTCTGCCTGCCTGCAGCAGGAAAGCATTGCCGTAATCCCAGAAATACATGCCCTTTGCTGCCATCCTGTTGATTGCAGCCACCTGACGGCGCAGCGAATCCTCAACACGTTTTTTGAACTCTACCGGGTCATCAGCCATCATCCTGTTGGATTCCTCAAGAGTCAGTCCTGCAGGATAATATCCGCCAGCCCATGGATTGTGCAATGAAGTCTGGTCACTGCCAAGTTCCACAGGAATATTCGATTCATCAAGTTTTTCCCAAAGGTCAACGATGTTACCCTGATAAGCAAGAGCCACAGCCTCTTTCTTTGCGCGGGCAACCTTGATGCGCTCCATCAGCTTGTCGAGATCAGTATAAACCTCGTCAATCCAGCCCTGGTCGTAACGTACTTTTATAGCTTTCGGATTGATTTCAGCAATAACTCCGACTACACCGGCAATGACAGAAGCCTTGCCCTGAGCACCCGACATACCGCCAAGACCGGCAGTGACATAAACCTTACCACCAATGTCACCCTTACTGTGAAGACGGGCAGCATTCATAACTGTTATGGTTGTTCCGTGTACGATGCCCTGCGGACCAATATACATCCATGAGCCGGCTGTCATCTGTCCATACTGTGAAACTCCTAATCCATAATATTTCACATAATCATCGGCACTTGAATAATGAGGTATGACCATACCGTTGGTAATGACCACACGCGGTGCATCCTTATGTGAAGGGAACAATCCGAGAGGATTGCCTGAATACATCACAAGTGTCTGTTCATCAGTCATTTCTGCAAGCATCTTCATTGTAAGAAGGTACTGAGCCCAATTTTGGAAAATAGTCCCGTTACCACCATAGACAACCAGTTCATACGGATGCTGAGCGACAGCTCTGTCGAGGTTGTTGCTTATCATAAGCATCATGGCAGCGGCTTGGACCGACTCGTGTGGAAATTCATCTATCGAACGAGCAGTGATCTTGTACTTAGGACGATAACGATACATGTATATATGTCCGTATTTTTCAAGTTCTTCCGCGAATTCCTTAGCAAGAAATTCATGATGCTTTGCCGGAAAATATCTGAGTGCATTTCTCACGGCCAGACGTTTCTCTGCAGGTGTAAGAATATCCTTCCTTTTAGGGGCTCTGTTGACAGTAGGGTCGAATTCAGGCATCTCCGGTATTTCATCGGGAATACCTTGTAATATTAATTTTTTAAAATCTTCCATAGTGGTTATAAAAATATATTATTTTTGCAGTTAATTCGGTGCTACAAAGTTAGTCCTTTTTGTTTATGAATTAATAAAATTAAATATAAAAAATGAAAAAACATTTTACTATTATCGCAATAGCCTTATTTACAACATTTTATTGTAACACAACCCTTTTGGCTCAAAATCCCGTACCGGAAGGATGGAACACTTTTTATCAGAATCCATCCACACAGTATGTGATTTTCAAAAACAACGTTTTCCCTACCATATCAGGGGAAAGAATACAATACGGC
>JAFYJP010000153.1 GCA_017538085.1 Bacteroidales bacterium
CTCAAAGCCGCATACAAATTCTACTGTGGAAGCGATATTGTTGATGCACATGAGGCACTTGGTGACGCACGTTCAACCTACCAAGTTCTCCTTGCACAGCTTGAACGCTACGAAGGTACCGACTATGAAGACCCTCACACAGGTATTGTATCCCAGCCTATCGTCAACGATATCGACAAATTAAGCGATTTCACATGCAAATCCAATAACGTTGACCTTGGAGGATACATCATCTATAACAGCAAAGGAATCGCCACTTTCAACTTCGGCAAACACAAGGGAATCGAGGTAAACGAGGTTTTCAGAAAAGAACCGCAGTATTACGACTGGATGATGAAAGGCACATTTCCTGAACAGACCAAGAGAATCCTGACTCGCCTTTACACCGAATTTCGCATGGCACCACAACAAGGCAGACTTTTCTGACTATGAAAATACTTTGTGTCGGCCATAACTATCGGAAACATCTCATGGAGATGGGCACACCATTCCCAGAGACTCCTACCATATTCTCGAAACCTGATACGGCTTATCTTAACAATCACAAGCCATTTTACATCCCCGACTTCTCCAGTGACGTACAATACGAAACCGAGCTTGTCATCAAAATAGCCAAAAACGGCAAATGCATCCAACCAGAATTCGCATCAACCTACTATAATGAAATAGCCCTCGGCGTGGATTTCACAGCCCGTGACATGCAACGCAAATTCAAGGAAAAAGGACTGCCATGGGATCTCTCCAAGGGTTTCGACAATTCGGCACCAGTCAGCAGATTCATCCCAATCGCTTCACTCCACGACCCCACAAACATCAAATTCACCGGCAAACTCAACAACATAACGGTTCAGGAAGGCAATTCCTCCGACATGATTTTCAGCTTCAACGACTTGATATGCTATATTTCCAGATTCATAACCCTTAGAGAAGGTGACATAATCTTCACCGGAACACCAAGCGGCGTAGGCAAAGTCAAACCAGGCGACATATTCACCGGGTTCATCGAAGACGAAATGCTCCTCAACTTCAAAATCAAATAACAATGAACGTCACCTTCGCACTTTTCACACACTACATCCATGACGACCGTATATGGTTTCATCAGGCTAAGGAATTGTGCAAGGCAAACTGTAACGTCTCGATTGTCAGCGCTCTAAAAGAAGAAGAGCATTATAATGAAGATGGTTTCCACAACATAGCCAAACCTCACGCCATCTCCTTTGACCATACGGAATTTCATCGGAAGGATGCTTTCGGCAAAATGGCTGGACTCATTGGGGAGACCGGTCCGGACATTATAATCTGCGACAGTCCGCTCGCCATTATCTCTGCAACCAAATTCAAGAAAAACAGAAAATCGAATGCCAAAATAATCTACGATGTAACCGAATGGTATCCATCGAAGAAAAATCTGTTCGGCCTGAAAGGAGTAAGGAAATTAGTCAAACACATAACTCTCTCAATTTTAAACTATTACATCGGCTTCAAATCAGATGGTTTCATCTTCGGAGAATACTATAAGGCACAACCTTTCCTCCATCGCCATCCTAAAAAGCCCTACATATTTCTACCGTATTATCCTGACTTATCGTACATCAAGAAATCAAACGACAACCCCGACGAATGCTGGAAACTCTGCTATTGCGGAAACACCACAGAAGAAAAAGGATTTCCTGCTGTCTGCAGAATCATCGAAAAACTCGCCACGCAAATGCCAGGAATCAACTTCAATTTCAATATCATCGGAACAAGCGACAAACAATTATTGCATGGTGATTGTAATGCCGCATCTCTTTCAAAATCCGATATATCCAACTTGAACATCAACATTTTAGGGCGTTTGCCATTCATCAGTTTCTGTAATGAAATCGGCACGAATCATGTATTTTTCGACCTGCGGCAGATAGACAGAGAAAACACCAAATGCCTGCCGATAAAACTATTTTATTACATGGCATGCGGACGCCCGGTGATATACTCCAACCTGATGGCAATAAAACAAGGCGTTCCCGAATACTCCGAAATAGGAAAATTTATAAGTCAAGATGTTGAAAACGAGGCTGTAACATTTCTTAAGACGCTCATCACAGACTATATTGAAGGAGGTACGATGTATCAGGACATGTCAGACAAAGCCATGACACTTGCCAATGAAAAATACAACTGGGACAATATTAAGCAAAACTTTGTCGCTTTTATAACAAATTTCAAATAAGCCTGTAATTTACAAAATGAGCACTATCAATCTCAAGAGCGGAGTAATAAGCACTTTTCTTACGAAAGTGGCAATTCTGCTTCTCAATTTTGGAACAGTAGCGCTCACTACACGGCTCTGGGGCGCCGAAGGACGCGGTTTCATATCGCTATTTATCGCTGACTTACAACTAATTGCCATATTAACCAATGTATTCACAGGCAGCAGTGTATCGTACTACATATCCAAACTGGGAAGGGACAAGCTGATGTCACAGGCATATCTGATAACTTTTCTGTTGTCGGGAGTGGCCTCTGTTATTCTTTCTCTAATCGGCAAAGGCAGCAACTTGCCGCTGCTGCTGTTTATTGTCGCCACATTTCTCGGCTACGTTACTTTCCACAACTCACTTTACATAGGCACACAGAAAATCAACTACTTCAATCTGATGTCAATATTGCAGCCGCTTCTTCTGTTGCTGTTCACAATAACGTTCAACCACACCTTCAAAAGATTCGATATACACTTGGAATCAGGATATTACGCTTATTTCTACGGCCAGATTCTGTCAATCATCATAGTACTCATTCTATGCCACATACTCACACGAAAAACCATCGGCAGCACCTTCCATTTTACACTTGACAAGGAAACCGTTAAGAAATCATTTGACTTCGGATGGCAGACAGAACTGAGCAACCTGCTGCAGTTTTTCAACTACAGGCTAAGCTATTATTTTCTCGGAATGTTGTCAGGCATTGCTTCTGTGGGCATCTTCTCTGTCGGCGTAATGCTGTCGGAAGCCATCTGGACCGTCAGCAAAAGCATTTCCGTAGTACAGTATTCCAACGTGCTGAAACAGGGCGACAATGGTGAGTCTCTACATGAGACAAAGTCAATGTCACTAATAAGTTTAACAGTATCAGCAGCTTTCATCGGAATATTGTTGTTGCTTCCGCAGAGCCTGTTTTCATGGATATTCGGTCCGCAGTTTTCGGGCGTAAAACGGGTGGTTTTATTCCTCGCCCCCGGCATACTAGCAATTGCGGCATCCAATGTCATTGGTAATTATTTTTCCGCCATCGGCAGACTGAAGGTATTAATCCTGAAATCAGCCTTAGGGCTAGTCGTCACATTTCTGCTGTCATTTCTGCTGATTCCACGTCTTGCCATAGACGGTGCATGTATCGTCAATTCCGCATCATACATCGTGTCATCGGTGATATTGATTGTGGCATTTATGAATCACCGCCAATCAATGCAAATGCGACAATAACAACCCCCATTCCAACTAATTGTAACCAAGGGTATGGCGTTTTTTGTAATAACGATGAGCTCCCCCAAGAGTCATCTATTTTCAGGGTAAGACAGTTTCTGCTATCCCTTTTCTACAACAATTATCAGTTAGTCGGATAATAGTATTGCCAAACAATGGTTTATTACTATCTTTGCGGTCGGAAAAATCTGCAATTATTCCGACCAAAATTTAGTTAAAAACGATATGCAAAACGCTGTAGTTGAAAAAATTAGAAGCAAGATAACCCA
>JAFYJP010000014.1 GCA_017538085.1 Bacteroidales bacterium
ACTTCATCATTGATGTAAACAATTTTATCAAAATTATTTCTTATGACGATACGTGCAAAAAATCTAATAAAATCGTATATAGATTTATGAACAGGATTCATAATTCAAAAATTTGTTTGAAAAGATGTGATTTTTTTTGCAAAATTACAAACAAATCACTTGGTAATTAAATCTTTAATTACAGTCCCTGCAATCATAGTACCGAAAAGTGCAGGTATGTAAGAGACAGTTCCTCTCACGGAGCACTGGTTTCTTGCTCCCGGAGTCTGCATGACAGCTTCGGTGTCTGCAACCTCAGTAGAGAAAACGACCTTAATGCCGGACTTTATGCCTTCTTTTCTGAGACGCTGACGAACTACTGAGGCAAGTTTGTCGTTATAAGTCTTTGAAATGTCAGTGACAGAGATTTTGGTCGGATCCGTTCTTCCACCAGCCCCCATTGAACTGATTACAGGGATATTGTGATTATATGCATAGGTCAGGAGAGCGATTTTGGGTGCAATCGTATCAATTGCATCTACGATGTAATCAAAATGTTGTGAGCCGACAATTTCAGGAATATTGTCGGGATTAACAAACATATTGCGAGCTTCAATTCTCAACTCAGGATTTATGTCGAGCATTCTGTCTCTCATCAGTTCAACTTTAGGGATACCAATGGTGCTGTGCAGGGCGATAAGCTGCCTATTGATATTTGATTCGCTGACACTGTCAGCATCTACAATTGTTATGGCTCCGATGCCAGAGCGACAGAAATGCTCGGCACTGTATGCGCCGACTCCTCCGACTCCGACAATGAGCACGTTGCATTGCTGTAAACGTTTTACATTATCTTCATGTATAAGAAGTTGCGTGCGTTCATTCCACATTTACTGGTCCCTCCTGTAACTTTTCCATTCCTCAATGATTTCAAGAATTTCATCTCCATATTTTGCAGCCTTCACCTTTCCGATACCTGCTATTGACAGAAGTTCCTTTTTCGTTGACGGCAGTTTGTTTGCAAGGTCAACAAGTGATTTATACTGAAGTATCACGTGTGGCTCCACATCATGTATGGAAGCTTCTGCTTCACGCCATTCCTTTAGTGTCATAAACAGTCGCATATTCTGGATATCAGACGATGCTGAGCCGTCACGTTTGCGTAGTTTCGCTTTCGATAACTTATCTGCCTCAAGAATTGCATTTGCTCTTACATTTAAATATTCAACTGTTTTCAATCCATTATCTGCTGTCGTTTGTAAAACGGCATCCTTCACATACCACTCCTTATAGCAGCGCTCGTATATTTCATTGAATTTCTGTTTGTTTTCTTTTGAATCGGTTTCAACGTTTGTGTTGTCAATCATATTTTTAACTATATCCTCCATTTTCCCACGGAAATAAGAGGCACCATTTTTTATTTTCAGATGAAACGCATCATTATCGCGGGAAAGTGTCGGAATCAACGACATGAAACGATGTGCGACCTCAATGATATCCTTGTCGAATTCCTTGACAGCATTAATATAATCTTCAGATAATTTCGGATATGACTTGCCGAAATTAACTTTAATCTGGGCAGACAGCATGGAAAGGGAATCGCGTAACTGTTCAAAATCGAACAATTCGTTCAGCAACTGCATATAATACTGTTGTTGGAACAGTTCAAGTTTTTGATTGTCAACCTGATTGTCGTGAATTTCATTTGTAAACAAATCCACATAATAATCATTGAAAATCATGTTTTTTGAAATGGGGGAGTGCAGGACTATGTCTTTCAGCGAACGGCATCTGCTGAAGGCGACATATACCTGGCCATGAGCAAAAGCGGCCTGAGCATTAATGATAACCTTATCAAACGTCAGTCCCTGACTCTTGTGAATTGTGATTGCCCAAGCAAGTTTAAGAGGCATCTGTTCAAACGAGCCGATTCCTTCTTCAGTAATTTCGTTTGTTTTTCTGTCAACTTTATATCGGACATTCTTCCACTGGACAGGTTTCACTACGATTGGTTTGTTATTATCAGGACAAGTGATGGTGACAGATTTTGAATCAATATCAGTGATAATACCTATTTTGCCGTTGTAATACCGTCTGTCAGCGCCAACGTCATTTTTAATAAACATGACTTGGGCATTTTTCTTTAGAATGAGAGTCCTGTCCGTCGGGAATGAATTTTCAGGAAATTCACCGTCAATTTGAGCATCAAAGGTGAATTCTTCATCATCTATGGCAGCAAGTTTTTCCTCATTGATTTTCTTTGCTGTGGCATTGTGTGTGGTAAGAGTTATGTAGCCATCCTTATCATCTGGGATGAAATCCGGCTTATACTGTCTGTTTATAATATCGATTGTTTCATCATCAAGAGATTTGTCACGTATTTTATCAAGAATTCCAATGAATTCCGGATCATTCTGTCGGAATATTTCAGTAAGAGCAATGCACACATAGTTCATGCGTTGTAGTGCCATGCTGCTGAAGAAATAGGGTGTAGGGTAATATGGCTTCAGCACCGACCAGTCATCATCTTTAATTACCGGAGCAAGTTGCTGCAGGTCACCTATCATGAGAAGCTGAACACCTCCAAAAGGAGCCTCGTTACGTCTGTATTTGCGTAATATTGAGTCCATTGCGTCAAGAATGTCCGGACGGACCATGCTAATTTCATCAATTATTATCAGGTCAACGCTTCTGATAATCTTCAACTTTTCTGCGGTATATTTATAGGTGTCTTCTTCCTTATAGTTCATGCCTGGAATATAAGGGCAGAATGGGAGTTGGAAGAAAGAGTGGACAGTTACGCCTTCGACATTGATAGCAGCCACACCAGTAGGGGCAAGGACGACACTCCGTTTGGGGATTTCCTTTCTAATCCTGCGAAGAAACGTGGATTTGCCGGTTCCCGCCTTTCCCGTGAGAAAGATTGAAGTACCTGTTGACAGGACAAAATCGTATGCAAGTTGTAACTGTTTATTATCTTTCATGCTATTTCTAAAGTTGCAAAGATATAAAAAATGTGTAATTTTGCAGTTTCTACAGACAATACATATTTATTAAAAATACAGATCAATTAAACTGAAAGAAAAATGGCTTTTAATCTTAGAAACAGAAATTTCTTAAAGTTGCTGGATTTCACTCCAAAGGAAATCCAACATTTTTTAAATCTCGCTTATCAGCTCAAGCAGGCAAAGTATGCCGGAACTGAGCAGCAGACATTAAAGGGCAAAAACATTGTTTTGCTGTTTGAGAAGGATTCAACCCGTACACGCTGTGCTTTTGAAGTCGCAGCTCTCGACCAAGGTGCTCACGTCACCTATCTTGGACCGTCAGGTTCACAGATGGGCAAAAAGGAATCCATGAAAGACACAGCTCGCGTCCTCGGGAGAATGTATGATGGCATTGAATATCGCGGATATTCGCAGGAAATAGTCGAAACCCTCGCAGCATACGCCGGAGTTCCAGTATGGAATGGTCTTACAACAGAATTCCACCCGACACAGATTCTTGCTGATTTTCTTACAATGATGGAAAATACCGACAAACCTCTCAACAAGGTGGCGTTCGCATATATGGGTGATGCCCGCAACAACATGGGCAATTCCCTTATGGTTGGTGCCGCAAAGATGGGTATGGATTTCAGAGCAGTTGCCCCGAAGGCTTTCTGGCCAAAAGAGGAACTTGTTAAAACATGCAAGAAAATAGCCAAAGAGACAGGCGCAAAAATCACCCTCACAGAGGATGTTGAAAAAGGTGTCAAAGGAGTTGATTTCCTTTATACCGATGTTTGG
>JAFYJP010000154.1 GCA_017538085.1 Bacteroidales bacterium
CATGAATATCATCATGCTTATTGGGGCACGCTGTGAAAAGAAATACTGCTATTACAGATATGGTAATCGGGATGATGTGGCGGATGTTCATGTGATTTATTTTTGAATTAGTTACGAATGTTCTTTATAGTCAAATTGTCAAATTATTTATTAATAGCTACGGCAATACGGCCAAGAGCATCTTGGAGTATTGACATCGGGCAGCCGACATTCAAACGGGCAAAGCCTGTATAGTCAGCGCCAAATTCAGGTCCGCTGTTAAGGGCAACCCTGGCATCATAAACCAGTCGGCGTGTAAGTTCAGCCTGTGTGAATTTATAATCGTTGAAGTCAATCCAGACAAGATATGAAGCATGAGGAACCACCAGTTTGGCCAAAGGGAGTTCATTTTTAAAGAAATTACAAGTATAATCAATATTTTTGGCGAGATAGGCCTTCAACTGTTCAAGCCATTCCTCACCTTGCGGAGAGAATGCGGCCTCAGCGCCTATATACGCAAACACATTGCCATTAGCGACCTCAAAAGTGTCAAGATAGCCGAAAAATACATCTCGGATTGATTTGTTATGGACATACACACAAGAAGTTCCCAATCCGGCAATGTTGAATGTTTTACTCGGGGCAATGAAAGTCAGGCTGATATCCTTAGCCTTTTCCGAAACTGAGGCAAACGAATAATGTACGTAGCCCGGCAAAGTTAAATCGGCATGGATTTCATCAGAAATAACGATGACACCATTTTCATAGCAGATGTCGGCTATTTTCTGGAGTTCTTCCTTTTCCCAGATTCTGCCACCAGGATTGTGAGGATTCGACAGGATGAGGAGTTTGCACCCCTTGGCCTTCTCTGCGAAATCATCAAAATCTATAAAGTAGTTTTCATCCCTATATACCAATTTCGAAACTGAAAGCTGTCTGCCGCTACCCAAAGGAAGATTAATGAACGGCGGATATACCGGATTCATAATCAACACCTTGTCACCCTTCTGCGTGAAAGCCTCAAGGCAAAAACTTATTCCGGCAACTATACCCGGAATAAAATGAAGCTCAGAGAAATCAGCATTGATGCTATAGTGATGCAGCAACCAACGTTGTATGGCAAGATAATAGGAAGTGTCGCCGAAAGAATACCCGAAAATCTCATGATTGCAACGTTTTCTAAGTGCCTCGACAACAAAGTCCGGAGCTTTGAAGTCCATGTCTGCAACCCACATTGCCGTAACGTCATCAGTTCCGAAACGCTGTCGCAGAAGATCGTGTTTTATGCACGCAGTACCGCGTCTTTGAATTATCTCATCAAAATTATATTGCATACCTTTTTCATTTGATGCAAATTTATTGTATCTGCAATTAGGAAAAAACCTGTTGGCAAATTTGTTGTCAACAGATTTTATCAACATAAAAAAGGTTAAATTTTAGTTCTAAACTGAATTGTCGCGCTTAGTTTATTCGTGTTTCTGTCTATATTTTCGGTATCTCCTATCTTACACCAAAAATCCACATTCCTAAATAATGGGATTTTCAGCAAAATATAAAAAGCATAACCGGAACCATAATATGCCGGCGAAGAATAACTGTAAAGTACATCATTTTCATAACAATAAATCCTCGTGTCATACCCGTCAGTGTCAAAGCACGTCATGCGCATCAGCAAGGAGATACCGCTATCGAATCTGAAGGCGATATCGTTGTACAACAGACATCCGACATCTCCCCCTGTCACAACTCCCTCCAAACGGGTACGCAACGTAAGGAAATTGTATGGCAAGTATTCTATGTTCAGTCTGACCTTATGCTTGCTTTCCATAGTGTTCAGGGGAAGTTTTGCATCATCAACAGTATTTTCCGAACTCTTTGTTGAAAATTTGTAATCCAAATACATGAAGGCAAATCGTGTCATCTGAAACTTTGATCTGGCATTGAAAATGAAATTTGAATTGTCCGAAGAGTTCACTGAAACCATCATAGTCAGCTTCTTTACAGGATACATTGTCGCACGTATTGAAAAAGTATTGTCTCCGACATCAGAATTTGAAACATTATGATATCCATTTGTTGAATAACGACTCAGCAATTCTATATTCAAATATGGATTCGGCTGAATATACCATCCAGCCATTGCCGCAAAACCCATATCATTTGACAAGGAAGCCTCACCATATAAATAACAGTATTTTAATATTTTGACAAAGCTCAACGAACCCGACAAAAATGTTGATTCGGAGACACACGGTATATCATATTTCAAGCAGTTAATATTAGCTGACAGCATCAGTGTGTTGAAGGAATATCCGACATTGGCACCTGCAATGAATTCTTTGACCTGAGCAATCTTCGACCTTTCATTTTCATTGCGATGGTAGCCGGTTTTTGAAAGTGAACGGAAATATTTCTCACCAGTGACTTCATTGACATAAACCGTTGCATCCTTTTCACGATACGAAGCATACGCAGTCAAAGTCAACGATTTTAGTTCCAAATCGGCAGCAACCCCGCGAAGATAGTTTGCCTCATCACTGCTCGTATTCGGTTTGATTCTCTTAGGTATTCTCAGCTGCGATGATGCCTCAATTCCACCTCCGAAATAAGTTCCGTTCCACATCGACAGTCCCTGTCCGAACTGGACATAATAATCACCTAAAAGCACATTCAACTTATCCCCTGTCCATGACATGAAACCGGAAATATGCTCCATTCTGAATCTGCCATTATCAACATAAAAGAACCTTTCACCTGCATCTTTCTCAAAAGTCAGTCCCATCTTCAGGCGCTCATCAAGATTGTATTTCAGTTTGGCAAGAACCTTGTGACGGTCACCATCATAGCCATTGTTTGAATTATTATTCGCACTGACACGCAACAAAAAGTCATACTCTGCATTTGTCAATATTTGCTTTGGAGTGTATTTGTACTTTTTAGTTTTTAAAGAAAAATCCAAATGGGATGCTATTTTATTTACCAATTCCCTGTCAAAGCAGTCAATCATAGCAATTTCCATAGGAGAATGGATATCGCCCCATTCCTTTCGATATGCTATGAGGGCATTCTTCTGGAAAAGGGTCAGAAAAGGCAATCCAAGTATCTCATTATCAGTGATATTGTTTATTTTGATTTTATTCGAGAGCAAATCCAAATCATAATCATCAAACCCCACTTCTTCATCATCCGGAAATTCATCCACAATACTTTCAATTAAATAGTCAGGGCTTTCCTGCGAATAAGCAATCACATTGTAAAATGCAAGAAAAACAGCAATGGAAACAGCAACAATATTTACGCTAACAAACTTCATTTCAAAGCATTACAATAATCATCTGATAAAACCGATTTCAGGAGTTGTTCCCAACATGAAATTATAGCTTGCTGACATCATCAATGCCATCTTGGGCCATAGTACCGACAGTCCGCAAAACAGTTCGTTTGCGCCTGATTTGTAACCAGACATAAGTCTGATTCGCTCCGACAGTGCAATTTCGAACAGCCCGGAAAATTCGACCGGCAGAAGCATTGCCTTGCAGATTTCGAAACTCACGCCACAGCTGCTTGTAAAATAAAATGACACAGCCGATTTAAGCACAAAGCAGGAATAGTTGACAGGTCTGTCTTTAAGGATGACAGCAGGTGTCTCGCACATCATACCGAATGTCAGTTTCTCATTTGCGCGGTATTGGATACCCAAAAGCAGACTTATCTCCGCTTCATCCTGAATATCTTTTATAAGGAAATATCTGGCATTAGCCATAATTCCCGCATAAAATCTTTCAGACAATTCAAGACTATAGCCTGTCGATAATCCAAATTCCACACAATCTCGCGGACCTTTTGACGTAATAGTAAGCGGCAAGGCACCTTTGTTCGTCTTAAAAACATAACCTGTCACTATATTCCACAAATCATGAATTGAATAGTCATCGGAAAATGTTGTAATGAAAAAAGACTTGGTGATTTGTGAAAGTCCTGCAGGATTACTGAACACAGAATTTACACCGTACTGCGAGCATACGGTTCTGCTTCCCGACAAAGCAGACATGGTAATATAGTCGGAATTCTGACCCGTCAACGACAAGCACGACAAATATACGACAATTGCACCAGTAATCTTTTTCATTTCATTCCCCAAGTTTCCCTGTCAAGGCTTCTGTAATTAATTGCTTCCGACAAGTGGTAGGTTTCGATATTCTCGGATGCATCCAAGTCTGCTATCGTCCTTGCCACTTTCAGAATACGGTTATATGCCCGAGCTGACAGATTCAGACGTTCCATCGAAGTCTTCAAAATCCTCAGGCATTCCGGACTCAGCCTGCAGTATTTGTCAAGCATATCCTGAGTCATATTTGAATTGGAATGGATTCCGTCACAATATTTATATCTCTCATTTTGTATATTTCTTGCAGCTGTCACTCTCTGTCTTATCGTAGCGCTGGTCTCGCCTTTCTCCATTTTTGAAATATCTTTGAACGGAACCGGCACCACCTCAATCTGAATATCTATTCTGTCGAGAAGCGGTCCGGATATACGACTAAGGTACTTCTGAACCTGGCCAGGCTGACAGGTACATGCGATGTCAGGATGGTTATAATAGCCACACGGGCAAGGGTTCATTGCAGCAACCAGCATAAAGTTGGCAGGGAAAGTCACCGTGGTCTTTGCACGGGATATGGTCACGATATTGTCCTCAAGCGGCTGACGCATCACCTCGAGCGAAGACCTGCGGAATTCGGGCAGTTCGTCAAGAAACAATACGCCATTATGGGCTAATGATATCTCTCCCGGCTGTGGAAATGAACCGCCACCGACAAGTCCGGCATCACTGATAGTATGGTGAGGTGCCCTGAAAGGTCGCACCGACAGCAGCGATTCACAGCCAAGGGTTCCAGCAACTGAATGTATTCGCGTAGTCTCAAGAGCCTCTTCGATGGTCATGTGCGGCAAAATTGAAGGAAGACGTTTTGCAAGCATTGTCTTGCCACTGCCAGGCGCCCCTATCATCATTATGTTATGACTTCCGGCAGCAGCCACCTCCAACGCCCGTTTGATGCTCTCCTGCCCTTTCACATCAGAGAAATCACACTTATAGTTCTCCGTTTTTCGCGTGAAAAGTTCGTCCATATCAACATGTATGGGAGTAAGAGCAGTGTCGCCGTTGATAAAATCCACCACTTCCGTAATCGTCTTCACACCATATATATTGATACCTTCCACAACAGCGGCCTCCTTGGCATTCTCGTATGGTATAATCATCCCCTTAAAGCCATTCTGCTTTGCCTCAAACGCCATCGGCAGCGCCCCCCTGATAGGCTTGATGCTGCCATCGAGCGACAGTTCACCCATTATCACATAGTCTTCAAGCATATTGCTCTCAATCTGTTCGGATGCCGCCAGAATGCCGATAGCTATAGTCAAATCATACGCAGAACCCACCTTACGAATGTCGGCTGGAGCCATATTGATGGTTATCTTTTTGCCCGGAAACTTATAGCCCACCTGCCGAAATGCCGCCTCAATCCTTTGATGACTCTCCTTTATAGCATTATCTGGAAGCCCTACCAGAAAGAACTGCACACCCAAATCAATGCACACCTCAACTGTTATTGTAATTGCACTGATACCTGATATTGCACTGCCATATACCTTTACTAACATATCTATAATGGTTTTCATTTACATATTTCAAAAAAGCCTGTTTTGTTACCTGTATTTAGGATTTTTTAAGAAAAAGTATTATTTTTGCTACGTTATAAACCGAAACACAAAATGTCATCCAAATTTTCATCCTTAGGTATCACACTATTATTTTTGATTTTTATCGGATGTTCCAACGGTACATCAATCACCAGTTTAAAAACAGAATACCAGTCTGAGCCTATAGGTATTGACGAACAACATCCGCGTTTTTCATGGCAAATGAAATCTGACAGATACGGTGCCCGACAGTTGGCATACCAACTCACAGTTGCCACAAGCAAAAAAGCATTAGACAACGGACAATATGTCTTTAATACTGAGAAGGTTATCTCCGACAATTCGTTAAATATCGTTTATGATGGCGATGAATTGAAGCCTTCCACAAGATATTTCTGGCAAGTGACTGTATGGGATGAAAACAATAGGCAAATCAAGTCTGATGTCGCCTGGTTCGAAACAGGGCTTTTAAATTCAGGCTGGAGCAACGCACAATGGATTGGTTCTGAATTTCCGCCACTATCCAAATACCGTTCGAATTTTGATATCGATTATGATGTGAAAGTCAATGAAGAAGGCAGCGATGCTGTCTTCATTTTTGGAGCAAGGGATTCCGCCAATTACGTTATGCTTGGTCTGCATCTTATTAACAATTCCACTCACGTGATAATAAGTCATCTTCATGACGGAGTCCTGCTCAAAGATTATGAGACAAACGCCTCCAAAATTATTCCTGCATCAGCGTTTCACAACACTCATCATATCAACATCCATTCCCAGACTGAGTGGTTTGCGAGAACATACTACCTTTCCATTGTCATTGACGGTGTTGCACTGTCGGAAGACCACATTATCATTGACAACAGCAAAACTGAGATATGGGAGCCGTACTGCCGTCTGTATTCAATAGGATTCAAGCAGTCAAAAGAGAAAGCAGCAATATTTTCGAATATTGTCATCAGCGAAAAATCATGGAATACTGAATTATACCGCAAGGAGAATCCGATGGAAGAAGCCGGACAAGAAGAAATCCATGTATGGTGCCCTGGAGAAGAAAAGAGTGCACCGATGCTACGTAAGGAAATAACCATCAGCAAAGGGGTTTCCTCCGCAAAACTTTATGTCACGGCGAGAGGAACATACCAGTTTTTTATTAACGGCAACAAAGTAGGACACGATTTCCTCAATCCCGGCAGTTCGGATTTCCGACACCACATCTTCTACAACACATACGACATAACATCCATGCTGAAGAAAGGTAGCAATGCATTGGGGGCCGTTCTTGGTGCAGGCTGGTACACTGACTATGCAATGGGACTGCAGCATCAGCAGGACCAGTATGGCGTTGAAGAATCATTGCTGGCTAAAATCATTATAGAATATAATGACGGCACAACTGAAACTGTAGTAACCGATGATTCCTGGAAATGCTATGATTACGGCCCTGTCTTAAGCAACAGTCTGCAAAACGGTGTGGATTACGATGCACGCCGCGAGGTAAAGAACTGGAATGAAGCCAATTTTGACGATTCCCAATGGTATAATGCAAAAATATATCCGCAATTACCTGACAGCATAGAGATAATAAATTATATCGGCTCTCCTATTGTCAATGATATCACATTGTCTGCAGTTTCGGTATCAGAGCCGAAAGAAAACGTGTATATCTACGACATGGGCCAAAATATGGTTGGTATCCCTAACATTACCCTCAAAGGTGACGCCGGACAGAAGGTTACGATTCAGTATGGAGAAATGCTTTACCCTGCGATTGTACCTGAGAAATTGTACAACGCAGAACGTGATTCTGCAACATACGCAAAGATGAGAGGTCTGGTGTGTAATGAAAACTATCGTTCCGCCTTATGTACAGACAATTACATACTAAGCGGAGACCCGAACGGTGAAACCTTCCAGCCCGACTTCACCTATCATGGATACAGATACCTTGTGATTTACGGACTTTCAGAGCCGCTGCCTTTGGAAAACGTGAAGGGACTTGTCTTGCATTCAGCAGGCAAACAATTGAGCAGCTACAACACTTCCAACGAAGACATCAATCGTCTGTATGAAAACATAATCTGGAGTCAGCGAGGCAATTTCGTCTCCGTTCCTACCGACTGTCCGCAGAGGGATGAACGTCAGGGATGGTCAGGAGACGCCCAGATTTTCGCTCGTTCCGCCACGTACAACATGAATGTCGATCAGTTTTTCACACGCTGGTTGGTTACGGTAAGCGATGACCAAGGGGAAAACGGCAACTACTGTGATTATTTCCCAATGATTGGAACGACAGCCCAAATTCCGGACTACGGCAAAGGTTCAATGGGCTGGACTGAAGTCGGCATAATAGTCCCATGGCAAATGTATCAGCAATATGGCGACTTGAGAATCATTGAGAAGCAATATCCTTCGATGACACGTTACATGGAATATCTGCAACAGCGTTCCAACAATTTCATCCAGCCCGGAGGCGGTTACGGTGACTGGCTGTCAATTGAGCAGACCAACAAATCGCTGTCCAACACAGCCTATTATGCATACGATGCAATGCTGATGAGCAAAATAGCTTCGGCAACAGGCAAAAACGATGATGCAAAGTATTATTCCGATTTGTATGACAATATAAAAACCGCCTTCAACTCCACATTCGTCGATTCGACAGGACATGTGATAAACACATCCAATTATAATACTGGGGTAAATTCCGCTCAGAACACAGTCTCGATAAAATCACAAACTTCCAATGTCGTTCCTCTGCAATTTGATTTGTTTGCAGGAACAAGCAAAGACACGGCATTGCAAGCCCTCGTGCAAAATATTGAAAGTCATGGCAATACGCTCACAACAGGTTTTATCGGAACTCCATACCTTAATTTAGTGTTATCGGACAACGGATATGACAGTCTTGCCTATATCTTGTTTGAACAGACAGAATATCCGTCATGGCTGTATCCTGTGAAGCA
>JAFYJP010000155.1 GCA_017538085.1 Bacteroidales bacterium
ACAGAGAACATTTATCAATATTATCAAGGCAATGACAGTCAGGAAAAAATCAGAAATTGTGTCAAGGATTATTACAATAACTATGGGATAGACTATCTTTTGCTTGTAGGCGATGCCGATGTGGCAACACCTGAGCAGAACATCATTCCATGCCGCGGTTTTTATGCCGGCGGTGACCCTTCAATTCCATCTGACCTTTACTATTCAAACCTTGACGGCACATGGAATGCAGACGGAGATAATTTATATGGTGAAGATGCATTTGAAGCGGATTTCTATGCTGAAGTGTCAGTTGGCAGAATTTGTGCTGACAGCCCTGATGAGGTGACGAGACATACAAACAAACTGATGCTCTATCAGTCAGCACCTGTTGCCAATGAAGTTGAAAAGGCTCTGATGGTTGGTGAAAACCTCAACTCAGAAATTGTCACTTGGGGCGGAACCTACAAGGATGAAATCGCATACGGCACAAGCAATCATGGCTTTACAACTGGCGGTATTCCTTCCAACGTAAGTGTGAGAAGATTATATGAGAGAGATACAGCTTGGGTGGGAAGTGACCTTTATGATGTGTACAGCAAAGACGGTGTTCATGTGGTGAATCACCTTGGACACTCCAATGTGGAATATAACATGAAACTTAATGCTTCAGCGTTGACAACCAATCATTTCAAGAATAATGGCGTTAACCATACACTTACCATCCAATATTCCCAGGGCTGCTACAACGGCTCATTCGACAACAGAGGCGAAGGATATTCTGCGTATGGCAAGTCGGATTGTTTTGCAGAGGTTTTCACAACTCTCGAAACCGGCCATGTCGCCCAAATTGGCAATTCTCGCTATGGATGGTACATGCCAGGAAACACAAACGTTTCATCACAATATTACGACAGACTTTTCTTTGACGGATTATACCACCATGGATACACAAAAATTGGTGATGCCAACAGATATTCAAAGGAAAAATATACAAGTTGGGTCACGGGTTATGATGGAGACAATTTCAGGTTCGTCAATTATGAGGTTACACTGTTCGGCGATCCATCGATGAAAGTCTGGATTACAAAACCTTATCCAATACTGGCAACTATTGTTTCTGCTGTTCCTAACACCCTTGAGGAATGGAATATCGGCTGCAATATTGACAAAGCGGAAATTGTCATTACAAAAGACAATGCCATCATATATAAAGGCAGCACTCAAAATGGTAATTTCACCATTGATTTCCAGTCATTAAACCTCGTTTCAGGTGACACAATGCAGGTCAATATAATGGCTGACAACATGATTCCGTTCACCACTTCAGTCGGAGTGCTTAACTTTACTCCGGTAATCGATTTCACGTTTAACTATTCCGATTCTCAAGGCAACAATGATGGAGTCGTAAATTACGGTGATAGGGTTAATTTTATCGTAAGGGCTACCAATATAAGTGAGGCTCCTTTCCCTGGCGAACAGGTTACTTTAACATGTGATGATGATTTTGTGGAACTCGGCGTGGAATCCTTCGGACTTCAGGAACTGGCTGCCGGTGAATCAGGTAATGTTGAAGGTCTTTATGCATATATAAATCCAAACACCGCGATAAGCAAAGACGTTGTTCTCACATTTCATTTAAGCAATGATATTTCTTTCAAAACATTTATGACAATCGAGGCACCTGTCATTTCATTGGATAGTTATTCCATAGTTGAAAAAACAGGAGATAAAGACGGGGTAATCGAACAAGGTGAAACAGGAACCATTACATTAACTTATTCCAATTCAGGCAAATATCCAATGCGAAACGTCGATATTCACTTGGATTATGTTGATGCTGTCATAAATTATTCCGATGCTGTCATCCATTTTGATGAAATTGCATCAGGTGAAAGCGTTACATGCAGTTTTGATTTTACTGTAGGTGATTGCATTGACGGATTTATCATTCATTTCCTGCCTCATCTGACTGATGAAATGAATATTAGCTACCAAAAGGAAATATGTTACATGATAGGCGATTCGAAAATCTTACTGGTTGACCTTGATAAGATTAAAAACTCAATGCCTGTTTTGAGGTCCGACCTGTTCAGCTTCATAGGTGCCAATGTCGGATATACTACGTCGCTTCCTTCTCAGCGGACACTTAACACATATAACATTGTTTTCCTCTGTGCCGGTGTGTATAACAATAATACAGCTCTCAAGGAATCCGAACAACAGACTCTCATCAACTACCTTCAGAACGGCGGAAACCTATATCTTGAAGGCGGTTCAGTATGGTATGCTGACAAAGATTATGGCTTGAAAGAATATTTTGGTATAGAAGGTAATCCTTCCGAAGAAAGTTGGGTTAATGGCTATACAGACGTGGTTGGTGTTGAAGGAACGGACTTTGAAGGTATTTCTATGGAATATAATGGTGACAACAGGAAAATCGATTGTGTTACACCTATTAATAATGCCACACAAATTATGGTCAATTCTCCTGTTGAATTCGGCGGTGCTGTCGGAAATATTACAGACACTTACAAAACCATAGGTGCATCGTTCGAATATGGCGGACTTGTTGAAAATAGTAATGGTGACAGACTTGATTACGCGAAAAAAATACTGAAATATTTCGGCGTTAACATTATAGGTCCTAAGTCAATTGAGCTTCCAGCCGACACCACTATTTGTATCGGTGAGTCAATAGTTCTTGATGCAGGCGAATTCGCATCTTATTTGTGGTCAACAGGTGATACTACAAGATACCTTACAATTACAACATCATTATTCGATCCTGAAGACAATTACGATATTTCACTTACAGCTATCGATGAAGTGGGGTACATTGCTTCTAAAACTATTAATGTTACAATCAAGAATTGTGAAGGTATTGACGATTATGAAAATGATGCGGTTACAATTTATCCTGTTCCTGCTGAAAATTACCTCATTGTCAAATTCAATGGTGAAAGAGCGGATATGAAGATTTTCAACGTTACAGGAACCTTGGTCCACAATTCATTGCTCACCAATGGCGAAAAAGTAAGCATCAGTGATTTGCCTAAGGGCATTTACGTGGTAAGAATCATGATTGACAACAATATCGTCACAAAGAAAATTATAAAACAATAACAATTGCAGACAGATATTAATGGTCGAAGTAAAAGTAAAAGGATTAATAAGCAGTGATACCGGAAAGGATTCATCTGCGCTGGTTCTTCAGGAAGTTGGAGGTGACCGTCAGCTGCTGATAGTTGTAAGCGACGTCGCAGCAAAGCCTATTTACCGCACATTGAAGCATATAGAGGAACCTGTTCCGTCAATGCACGATGTTTTCGAGACTTTCCTCAATGATACAAATTCTATTGTCAAATATGTGGCAATAAAGAAATTTGAACATGGGGTATTCTATTCGGACATATTAATCGACAGATTGGAGCAGAACTATACCGTAGTACTGAACATCCGCACCTCTGACGCAATAGTCATGGCCTTGAAGTTCAATGCGCCTATAGGCTGTGTTGACAATGTTTTCGAAGAACTGTCAGTATCTTCCAAATACGATGAATCAGAAATGAATGCAGTTTCAAGTGAAGATGATGACGATTACTTGGTGTGGATGGCGAGTCAAGTACATAATTTATCAATAGATGAACTTGAATTGGCCTTGAAACAAGCCGTGAAAGACGAAGACTACCAACTTGCCTCGTTATATCGTGATGAAAGAAACAAAAGAAAAAACAAATAGCTAAATTTCAATAATAACAAATGAAAAAGGTAATAAAATACATAGGAATTTGTCTGATGGCAATAAGTGCCATAATAGTTCTGATAGGTTTTTTTGCCGGGACATCAAACAATTCAACGGCTCAAGTCAATGAAATGGAAACTGTTGCCAAAGTTGGCGAACAACTTGTCGATTCTGTCGATTTTGAACAAAGCATTGCCGATAGGGACATACTTGTCCAACAAGCTGTTAGTCATAATCCCACAACACATCAAAAAGACTATTCGGGATTGCTCGAAGCCTTGAATAACAGCATTGACAAGTCAATTCCTTTCAAAGATCTTTTAAGAGGTGTTTTCGGACTTATTGTAATAATTGGAATAGCTTGGCTCTTCAGTAATAACAGAAAAGCCATAAACTGGAAATTCGTGGCTTTTTCGCTGCTGTTTCAGATTGCGATAGCCCTATGTATCATTTATATACCAGCTGTTGCCGGATTCTTCACATTCTTCGGTAAGATATTCGTAAGGATAACTATGGCGGCTGAAAACGGTGTCATTTTCCTTTTCGGCGGACTTATCAACAATGACCAGATAGGGTATATGTTCGCCTTCAAGGTATTGCCGTCAATAATCTTTTTCTCCACCATATCAAGTCTGTTGTTTTACTGGGGAATTATTCAGGTTATTGTTAAAGGGCTCGGATGGCTGTTCTCGAAGATTATGGGTCTGTCAGGTGTTGAAAGTCTTTCACTTGCAGGCAACATCTTCCTCGGTCAGACCGAGGCTCCACTGATTGTGAAGAATTATCTGCCTAATGTGACCGATGCCGAATTGTTTATCGTTATGGTCGGCGGCATGGCTACGATGTCAGGCGGTACACTTTCTGCTTACATTGCATTGCTTGGCGGCGGTGACCCTGCCTTAAGTGTGTTCTTTGCACGTCATTTGCTTGCAGCTTCAGTCATGGCAGCACCTGCCTCGGTTGTAATAGGACGCATTGTGTTTCCGCAGACCGTCGAGAAAATACAGGAAGTTAAACTTACCAAAACTGACAAGAAAAACACCAATGTCCTTGACGTCATCACAAACGGTGCCGTTGAAGGCATGAGACTCGCTGTAAATGTTGCAACACAGCTTCTTGTCTTTGTTGCTTTGATTTCTCTGACAAACTTCATACTATTCAAAATAGGTGATTGGACAACCCTGAACAATTTTATTGCTGCCAAGACTAACTACAACGGTCTTTCATTACAATTTATCTTAGGGTATGCCTTATCCCCAATAATGTGGCTCATCGGAGTTCCTGGTCAGGACATGTTCCAACTCGGTCAGCTTCTC
>JAFYJP010000156.1 GCA_017538085.1 Bacteroidales bacterium
CCGGTTGTTTCATTCGTTTCTCACGTTTTTTCGCTTTAGCTGAGCGATATTCTGCTGTGATACGTAGAATTCGGACGTACCCACATCTTCTAGATAGGATTTCACTCTGAATTTATGACTTAGAAATTTTCAAATAGAATAATCCCCTTCTCAACTTGAGACATGTTTGGGATATGTTTATATTTTTATGATATCAGAACTATATGCTTTTGTCAATATGAAATGGCAAGTAGTATGTATAAGGCACGGAGATGGAGGCACATACGCCTTAATTCCCATATAGTAAGCAGTAAGGCTTATGAGCAAAGGGAAAAGTGGACTAATAATTTAAAAATACTTGAAACTGAAAATGAACTGTGATATACTATGTAATGGAAAAATATATATCAATATAATAGTCTTATTGGAGATAATGAAACTATGGATTTATCATTTGTCTATTTCTGGAATCAGGTAACATCAAACCCGCTGCTGATGCTTGCAGTCGGTTTGACGCTCGGCGTTATTTTTGTAAATGGCTGGACGGACTGTCCTAATGCTATTGCAACCTGTGTTACAACCCGATGTATGGAAGCGCGACCAGCGATTCTGATGTCAGCATTCTTTAATTTTCTCGGTGTGTTCATTATGAGTTCTATCAATGCGACGGTTGCGCAGACGATTGCCAATATGGTCGATTTCGGTACAAACTCACACGATGCAATAGTAGCACTGTCAGCTGCCTTGTTGGCAATCGTGATCTGGGCTGTGCTCGCTTGGTATTTCGGGATACCGACCAGCGAAAGTCACGCGCTGATTGCCGGACTGACCGGTGCGGCTATTGCGATGCATGGTGGTCTTGCTGGTGTAAACGGTCACGAATGGGTCAAGGTTATTTACGGCCTTGTAATCTCGGTCGTGCTCGGCTTTATCCTCGGATATGCAGTCTGCAAGCTAGTGACAGTCATCTTCTTCAATGTTGACCGACGAAAAACAGAAGGTATCTTCCGGAACGGTCAGATCGGAGCAGCCTGTGCCATGAGCTTCATGCACGGCGCGCAGGACGGTCAAAAGTTCATGGGCGTAATCCTAATGTGCCTTATGCTATCAAATGGTGGTGGAGAAGGCATTTCAGTAAAGATGCCGGTATGGATCATGCTGCTTTGTTCAGTCATCATGTCTGTCGGTACATCAATCGGCGGCAAGAAAATCATCAAATCCATCGGCATGGATATGGTCAAGCTGGAGAAATATCAGGGATTTTCGGCAGATATGGCAGCTTCGATAGCACTGCTCATCAGCTCGCTCTTCGGAATCCCAGTATCAACAACACATGCAAAAACAACTGCCATCATGGGTGTCGGTGCAGTCAAACGACCTTCAGCGGTCAATCTTGGCGTTGTTAAAAATCTCATGATGACATGGATTCTGACTTTCCCCGGTTGTGGACTTATTGGATATATCACAACGAAGATCTTTATGGCGATCTTCTGAACAGGAGTATATTATGGCTAACAAGAAAAACGATTTTTACTGGAACAACTACATTTCGGCTGCTGATACTGCTTGCCGTGCCGCGGATTATCTACTCGAATGCCTGCGTGAATTCGATACCGAACATATGAACGAAATACTGCCTAAAATGCATGAATTTGAGCATAAAGGCGATTCACTGAGGCACGAAATGACGGAAATGCTTGCAAAATCTTTTGTCACGCCAATTGATCGCGAAGATATGGCTGAACTGTGTCAGAGACTCGATCATGTGATTGACTGCATAGAGGAAGTTTTGCAGGTGATTTATATCAACAATGTTGCAAAGATTACCGACGAAGCTATTAGTTTTGCTGAAAAAATCTGTATCTGCACCTCAAAAATGAAGGCGATGCTTACGGAGCTGCCGAATTTCAGAAAATCCGATCAGCTACACAAGCTCATCATCGATGTAAATGCTGCTGAGGAAGAATGCGATGCACTGTATCTTCAGGCTGCTTACAGTTGCCGAAAAAACTGGGACGGAAAGAATCCGCTGGATGTTATTGCATGGCGTGAGATCTACTCTGAGCTTGAAGAATGTGCTGATGCCTGCGAGGATGTTGCGGATACTGTTGAGGCTGTAGTAATGAAAAACACCTGATGAATAATGCATATTAATTATGAATATGTGAATTAACGCATACTGTCACAATGCTATTTTGTCAACCGCTATTATTACTATGTCAATATCCCGGTAGCTACTTAAACATTCAAAACTTCTTCACACAAGTTGTATTTTCTCTTTTGAAATTCTGCAAATATAAATGGCACCATATTGAAAGAGAGATGGAACCGGTATAAACGTCTTCTACGGCTGATGTTCGTTATCTATTTTTCCTTTTCGATGCCCGCGTTGTTATAGGTTCTGATCATGCCAGAGAAAGATCAAACAATGTAAGAACACATTGTAAAAAAACGTCAGATGGGTAAACTGATTGACGAACTCGCAAAAGGCAAGCATATGGAGAAAATACTGAGATGAAACTAGTAACAAATATATCCGAAAAAGAACTCAGGGATATTAAACGTTTAACCTAATACCGCTAGAAGTCTCCGACCTCTATAGGTGGGAGATGAATAGCGCACAAAACAATAATAGGAAATAAACTTGACAACGAAAAAATAAAGAGGTATACTAAGCTCAGTCGATTATAAAGGAAAGGCTGAGGTAAGAGTGAAATTAGATAGTAATGCGCATTCGGTATTTATGCTTCACTATCATCTGGTGTTTGTGGTCAAGTATCGCAGACAAGTATTTGATGATGAAATATCAAACAGGGCAAGGGATATATTTGAGTATATCGCCCCGAATTATAATATTACACTTGAAGAGTGGAATCATGATAAAGATCATGTACACATACTTTTCAAAGCACATCCCAACACAGAGATAAGTAAGTTTATAAATGCATATAAAAGCGCAAGCAGCAGGCTTTTGAAAAAGGAATTTCCGCAAATACGGGAAAAATTATGGAAAGAAACATTCTGGAGTCAGAGTTTCTGCCTGCTTACAACGGGTGGAGCGCCAATAGAAGTAATAAAGGAATACATAGAAAGCCAGGGACAGATTGATAGAAGAAGGCAGCAGAATGGCAAACAAGGCATATAAATTCAGAATATACCCGAACGCAGAACAGCAAGTCATGTTTGCAAAAACATTCGGCTGTGTACGTTTTATCTATAATCGTATGCTATCTGATAAAATTGAGTATTACAATAAGACTGGAAAAAGGTTAATCAACACACCAGCACAGTATAAAGAAAAATATGAGTGGCTGAAAGAAGTGGACAGTCTTGCTTTAGCTAATACTCAAATTAATTTGCAGACAGCATATAATAATTTTTTCAGAAATCCCAGAATTGGTTTTCCAAAGTTTAAATCCAGGAAATCTAATCATAAAAGCTATACCACCAATTATGTAAATGGGAATATTATAATTTCAAACAATATGATAAAGTTACCAAAAGTAGGACTTGTAAAGATGAAACAGCACCGTACAATTCCAGAAAAATACTGCTTAAAATCAGTAACAGTAAGCCAGACACCGAGTGGGAAGTATTATGCAAGCGTACTGTTTGAGTATGAAAACCAAGTACAGGAACAGGAACTGAATGAATTTCTGGGACTGGATTTCTCAATGCATGAGTTATATAAGGACAGTAACGGCAATGAGCCTGCATATCCCAGATATTACAGACAAGCAGAGAGACGGCTGAAAAGAGAGCAGAGAAAGCTGTCGAAAATGCAGAAAGGGTCCCAAAACCGAGATAAACAACGTATCAAAGTAGCAAAATTACACGAGAAAGTAGCCAATCAACGCAAAGACTTTCTGCACAAGCAGTCAAGACAGATAACCAATGCCTATGATTGTGTGTGCATGGAAGACCTTGATATGCAAGCAATGTCACAGGCATTGAACTTTGGTAAATCTGTTTCTGATAATGGATGGGGAATGTTTGTAACTTTTTTGAAGTATAAACTTGAAGAACAAGGAAAAAAACTTGTAAAAGTAGACAAGTTCTTTGCAAGCAGTCAAACCTGTTCGAATTGTGGATATGTGAACAAAGAAACCAGGGATCTCAGCATAAGAAACTGGGATTGCCCTGAATGCGGTGCACATCATGACAGAGATGTGAATGCTGCGATAAACATAAGGAATGAAGGGATGCGGATAGTTTTCGCATAGTCCCCCAATATACAACCGTGGGAC
>JAFYJP010000157.1 GCA_017538085.1 Bacteroidales bacterium
CCATTGTCCAAGTCCAAGGTCATAACCCTTTTGTTGCAATAGTCATATAAAACACGTCCGAAAAGCAAATCCTCAACGGTAGGTTCGTTTATCCTGACTCCATAAAGAGAATACAACACATCAAGTGGTTCGTTTACATAAGTCTTTGATAATTTGTTAACTATAAGCAAAGAATCACTGTATATCAATACCGACAGGACATTTACTCCAAACACAGTTGCATTTACAAGAATACTTTGCCGTTCATTGTCATACTGTAAAGTGCCTTTTGCCCCCTGAATTCCATTTATGCTTGTGAAAGCAGCAGAAAATTTGCATTTTAAGGTATTACATGTAAACTCATTGTCAAGCAACGAGTTAAACATTTCCACAGCGGTATTAGTCCGGGTTGTTGGAGGGACTTCAGGACTGACGGTAACCTGGTTGGTATGCTTACACGAAACCGTTGCCAATAAGATGATAACCAATATTAAAAGAAACAGTCTATTCTTCATAATATTTTTCATCATTGATTTTCTTTTTCAGTATTTCGGAAGCATTGACTGCATCCTGGTTATAAGCATTTTGCCAATATTTCAAAGCAGATTCAGCATCATTGAGTTTCCACTTCACATCACCTATGTGCTCATAAATGGCCGCCTTATCATCACCCGATGAATATTTCAGAGCCTCATTCAGATATTTCAAAGCCTCATTGTACTTGCCATTTTTAAACAGAGCCCAGCCGTAGGTGTCAAGATAATGCGAATTTTCAGGTTCCGCCTCAACTATTATTTTGCCTAAGGCTTCCGCCTTTTCAATATTGGTATTGGAAGTACTGAGAAAATAGCTGTAATTATTCATAACATACAGATTGTCAGGGCGGAGCGCCAAAGCATTATCATAACTGGAAAACGACTTGTCCTGTTCTCCAAGTTCATGATAGCAGTCACCGAGCAATGTAAAGAAAGTAGATTTAAGGTCATCATTGTTTACCACCATCATAAGTCCGTCGTTGAATGTCTTTACAGCCGATTCAATATCATTCTTCTGATATTCCGCCATACCCTTGTAATAGTAGAACTCAGGCATCATCGGATACAGTTCCAGGGCGCGTGAAGCAACTGAATATACCGAATCCATCCTGTTGAGTTGTGATTCTATCTGAAGCAGATTCATGAACAAAGGAGGATTTTTCCATAATGATACAGCCTTATAATAGTACTGACGCGCCATTCCAAGATTCTGGCACAAGTAATAATAATCTCCCATCAGAGACTGTGAACGCCCGTCATCAGGATGTGTATCCGACAGAGTCACAAGCAGTTCCTTCACATCATTGTTTTTTCCGCTGAAAATCTCTTCGGAAGAATAATTATCAAGCAGCACATTAATCTTGGTATTAGCATCCATTTTAGGAGAAGCGAAAGCTTTGAGGAGTTCCTTATGAGCATCTCTGTCTTTCCCTTTACTCTTGTAATATTCTGCTAATGTGAAATGAATATACGCATCATCGGGATATTTCTCTTCGATTTCCTGATAGCACTTAACCGCCTCCTTTTCCTTCCCGTCCTTATTATACAAATCAGCAAGTTTCGACAAATACTGAGGTGAATCAGGATATATCTCCACAAGTTCCGTCATCTCCTTGCAGGCTTTGTCATATTTTTTCTGACTTTCATAAATTGCGACCTTCTTCATAGAAAGGTCTGGGTCAGGTCCCACAATAGTCTTAAGATAGTCAAGCTGTTTCAGAGTCTTGTCGTATTGTGTGGTCTGTAGAAGAGCATTTGCATAATTAACCTGTGCATCAATATCTTCCGGACGTTTTTTCACAATTTCCTCATACAAGGCCGCAGCCTTGTCATTTTTATAATTATGAGAATATATGTTTGCAAGGTTCTGAATATAATACTCGTTGTCCTTGTCAAGATTATAGGCTGTTTCAGCAGCACTCTCAGCGCCATGCATATCCAAATTGTTCATATAGATTATCGAAAGCTGGTACCATGCTGCATCGTTGGAAGGATTGTCCTTCACACATTTTTCGAATAAAGTCTGCGCTTTGGTGCTGTTACCCAATATTTTCTGGGTAGTGGCATCAATATATTGAGAAGTCTGTTGGATTTCTCTTACGGAAGCTGAAACAGGCACCACTCCGGTCTGATGCCCGTCAGTATTTTTCTGCGATGCAAGCTGTTTTGTATGACTGCATGAAGCGGCAATCAAAAGCAACAGAAAAAATGGAATTACTTTTTTCATATTGACAATCCGTTAAATACCTGTTGATCCGAAACCTCCTGCACCACGTTGCGTTTCATCAAGAACATCCACCTCATTCCATTCCGCACGTTCATGTCGGGCGATAATCATCTGGGCAATTCTATCTCCGTCCTGAATTACAAACTCTTCATCCGAAAGATTAATCAAAATTACGCGGATTTCGCCTCTGTAATCAGCATCGATGGTTCCCGGAGCATTGAGCACCGTAATTCCTTTCTTTATTGCCAGTCCGCTCCTCGGACGCACCTGCGCTTCAAAGCCCTCAGGCAAAGAAATATACAGTCCCGTCGGGACCAGCTTGCGTTCCATCGGCTTCATGACTATAGGTTCATCGATATTTGCCCTCAAGTCCATTCCCGCAGAAAATAATGTCTCATATTCGGGCAGATGATGTTTTGACTTATTTACTATATTGATTTTCATAAAATTATTACTGTTTGATTTTTAATGGGTTTGTCCTTTCACCAATAAATGCAACTGCACAATACACCAAAATTAATGCCGTATTAATCAACAGTCTCCATACTAACGGCAAATTTGTAAAGAGACGGCTCAAGAAAAAGATTCCAAGGGCTACAATGAAGTAAATTATATTTCTTCCAACCTGATATGGTATTGGATACACCTTTTGTCCCCAGAAATACGATACAAGCATCATAGTGGTATTGCAAGCAAGATGTCCGATTGCAGCGCCGACATATCCTACACGCGGAACAAGGATGAACAATGATGCAAGCATGATTACCATACCGATTATCGAAATCACAGTTCCGCTTGCTGTCTTATCAGTCAATTTGAACCATATTGACAAGTTAAACAAAATACCATAGAACATTATGGCTATCAGGACAATAGGCACCACAACAAGTCCCTCGTGATAGTCGCTGCCTCCCCTTCCAGCAAAGTATTTAAGAATATCGATGTAAAGCATTACGCCGAGGAAAATGAGAAGGCAGAAAATCACAAAATAATTCATCACCTTGGCAAAAAGCTCAGGTGCATTGCGGTCCTTTGCCTTGCTGAAGAAGAATGGTTCAGAGGCATATCTGAACATCTGTATGAAGATTGTCATCAGCACTGCAAGTTTATAATTTGCGCTATAAATGCCCAATCTGCTCAAAGCATACTCATTGGCTGTCATATTCATCGAAGCAAGCACATCCTCCCCCGGTATAGGAACCAAATATTTTATCAGTATCTTGTCGGAAACTTCATTCACCATGCCCACCAACGAAATCATCATTATCGGGAGCGAATACACCAACATCTTTTTGAAAAAAGGCCAGTCTATCTCAAAACGCATATTCCTAATCTGTGGAAGCAGCAACAGGAGGCTGAGCAGACTTGACAATATATTTGAAATCAGCACCCATACCAACAATCCGGCTTGCGGACCAAACAGATATGCTGAAATCTTCAGAGATGTGTCGGGGATAAGAACCAAGAAGAACAAATTCAAAGCAACATTCATGCATACATTTGCTATCTTGATAAAGCTGAATCTTTTAGCCTTGTTTTCATTTCTCAGTCTTGCAAAGGGAACTGCTGATATCACATCCAATGCCACTATTATGCCGAGAAACAGTACATATTGCGTATTATGCTGATAATGAATCAGCTGCGCAAATGCCTTATAAAAAAGAAAATAAAAAATCAGAAACAGTGTTGTAGTTATCAGGATACTGCTTTCAGCATTGCTGAACACTTTATTAGGATTGGCATTCTCCTTCTGTGAAAATCTGAAATAAGTCGTTTCCATTCCGTATGTAAGGATAGCCATCATCAGTGCCATCCACGCATACAAATCTGATATCTGACCATATTCGCCAGACATGAAAACTCGCACATAAAGAGGTGTCAGAAGATAGTTGAGCAAACGGGGGACAATGGTTCCAAACCCGTAAACAACAGTCTGACCAGCTAAAGCTTTGATTGGATTTTTTCCCATTTGCCACAAAAATTATTCGCCAAGCAGTCTTTGAGCTATCTTTCTTATTTCCAAAAGTTTGTTATATACCTTACGATGATTGTCCAAAAGTATTATTTCATCCTGTGAAGGTTCCGGCTTGACTTCCTGCACTTCTTCGGGAATAATTTCATCAGGATCTTTCAATGCCGCCTTGGCACCTTTGAGAGTGTATTTTTTTTCCTTTACGAGATAAAGAATCTTACGGATATTTTCAATATCATTCGGAGTATAGTAGCGTACTCCTCTTTTGTTGCGTTTAGGCTTGATAAAACGTGGAAACTCTGTTTCCCAAAACCTTATCAGTGACTGGTTTACATTAAACATCTCAGCTATTTCGCTGATGGTATAATACATTTTATCTGTTGCCATAGTTCATTAATCCATTGCTTGTCCCGGCTGTGAAGCAAGTTCTATCATTTCCTCATATTCAGTCGGAGTAATATCGTTATAGAAATAATTGATGGGGTTGATTGCCTCACCATCCTTATGAACCTCATAATGGAGATGCGGACCGCTCGATTTACCTGTATTTCCCACACTTCCTATAATTTGTCCACGTTTCACTTTCTGTCCTTTTACAACATAAATCGAATTCATGTGGGCATATAATGTGGAATAAGAAAATCCATGGTCAATTTCGACATACTTACCATATCCACCCATTGATACTTTGTGGACATCGGTAACAACACCATCTCCTGTTGCAATCACATCGGTTCCGATATTAGCGGTGAAGTCGATTCCTTTGTGGAACTTGCGTATCTCATATATTGGATCCGACCTGTAGCCGAAATAAGAACTGATATATTTTATATCAATCTCTCTTACAGGAATCACTGCCGGAATGCAAGCCAGCATTTCGTCCCTGTTGACAGCCATATTGTAAAGTTCATCTAAAGAACAGGACTGTACGTATGATCTGACTCTAAGTTCGTCAATTTTTTTTGTGATGTCAGTAAGAAGAGCTTTATAAGTCAATCCGTCAAACTGCGTCGAGACATCATTTCCGCCTTTACCGCCTTCCATTATTCTGTCAGTCTCGGGCTGATTTTCAAACAAGACTCTATATACGTTACGATCTTTATCTTCAATATCGCCTATAACATCACCAAGTTCATCCACGCGCGAACTCAGGATTTCAAAATTATCCTTGTACTCTTCGATTTCATGCTTCAACATTTTTTCCTTTGGAGAATCGAAAAAAGTGAACGACACGAACAGACATATAGCTGCAAAAGCCGCACCAATAGCCAAATCAACGAATATCCTGCGCACACTATCTCCTTTTAAAATATGCTTTGCCATTGTCTATATTAATTAATACCTAAATAAAAAGGCAAAATTAGACAAAAACTTTGTAATTTTGCCCGCTGAAAAGATTTATTTTTATTTTACAACGTAATTTCTTTCATTTTATGATAACATCAACAGAAATAAGACAGATTTTTCTTGATTTTTTCAAGTCCAAAGGACACACTATTGTCCCGTCTGCTCCAATAGTAAACAAGAATGACCCCGGCTTAATGTTCACCAATGCCGGCATGAACCAGTTCAAGGACATATTTCTCGGAAACAAACCTATTGTATATTCGTGTGTCGCCGACAGTCAAAAATGTCTCCGTGTCTCAGGCAAGCACAACGACCTTGAGGAAGTAGGCCGTGACAACTATCATCACACTATGTTCGAAATGCTCGGCAACTGGTCGTTCGGCGATTATTTCAAAAAAGAGGCCATTGCATACGCATGGGAACTTCTGACCGAAGTATATAAGATTGACAAAAACCGCCTATATGCAACTGTTTTCGGCGGTGATGAGAAACAGGGTCTTGAAGTTGACGAAGAAGCCAAGGAATATTGGAAAGAATGGGTGCCTGAAGACAGAATAATTTTAGGCAATGCAAAGGATAACTTCTGGGAAATGGGTGACCAAGGCCCGTGCGGTCCGTGTTCCGAAATCCATATTGACCTCAGAGACGATGAAGAAAGAGC
>JAFYJP010000158.1 GCA_017538085.1 Bacteroidales bacterium
AAAAACTTTAGAGTCTTTTTTTTGCTTTCACTGTCCATTCCGCTCTTGGCAACAGAATCCTGTGCTATGGCCAATTGTTTGATATAAGTCTTCTGCAACGGCTCATTGTTTGTCAGTGTCTTTCCCGAAAGTGCCGGAATCGTCTGGAGTGTAATGTAATATATGTTTTTATCGGCAGTTATTGTTACCAATTTGTCACTGGCAATGTCATAGTCAATGATGCTTGTACCATTGTTTGTGACACTGTTTGATTTTATGTGGTAACTGTAGTGTGTTGTGGTATCAATGAAGCTGATGGCACTGTCGAACTTTGCGATGTAAAGATTGTAAATGCCGTTTTCATCTGAGAGGTAGGCAATGTTGTCATTGCTGCATCGGCGTACGTCAATCTCATCGACTAAATCCGATTCGGTCAGTTTGAGAATATGCTCTGGGTTGTTGATGTTAACCTTATATAAATCGTTGTCTGACTTGATGTTTTTGTCATCGCAGTATCTGTTGGACGAGAAAACAATGTCTCCCTGATTGTTGATGAAACGCGGATTGAAGTCGTTGTATATGTCATTGGTTATCGGTCGTGACACTCCGGAAATGGTGTTCCAGATGTATATGTCTGACTGACCGTTTTTTACAGCGGATAGGACTAAATATTTCGCATCTAGTGAAAATGCTATGTCGGTGATTTTCTGAAATGACAAACTTGACAGCGGAATGTTGACCGGAAAGAAGATGTTTCCTTTGTTCACGTCATAGTAGAACAGTTTGGTCCCTCCTGCCTCCTCGGTTGCCACAGCCAAAATATTGCTTTTCGGATGCCATGCCACAACAGGGAAGGTTTCATCAGTCTTGTTGTATGACCTGTAACCGGTTTTATAGACGCGTTTCTTATTGCCGTTTTGAAGGTCTTTGATAAATAATTTTTTCAGTCCGCTCTCATTTGTAGTATATGCGACATATCTTCCGTTTGGACTTATTCTTATGTTACTGATATTCGGTGATTTCCTTTTGTTGCCTGCCAAAATTGTCTCTTTTTCCGATTTGTCTTTAGGATAGGATTCATAAAGGCTTGAATAATAGTTCAGCCATGCTTTGTTAAGGTCGTTGAATTCCAATCCTATTACTGATTTGAAACTGTCGTAATAGTTTTTGCTGCGGACTGCAACTGTAAAGATTTCTAAAGGAATGTTTTTGCCATAGTTGTCGGCGATATATTTCCAAAGGGATTGCCCGGCTATTGCAGCGTATTTCCCATCAATATCTTTGATGTTTTTTAATTTTGTCCCTTCTAAAATGTTGCGAAACTCGTTGTCGGTCTTTGAATCCCATGTTTTTGAAAAGTAAGCTGCAAGTCCGTCTGTGAACCAGTCATTTACTGTTTCTGAATTGTTGAGGATTTCTGCAAACCGGCTGTTTTTCATTGCTTCCTGCATAACAATCTTGTATAGTCCTGCCACTATTTGCTGGTCGAAATTTGCCATATCACCATTGAAATAGATGAATATCTTGTTTTCAATGATATATGAAATACCGCCCGTGTTATAGAATGTATTGGCAAGAGTGCCGAGATTTGACTGGTTGAGGTCGGCAAGAGTGTTGTATATGATGAGTCGCAACTTGTTGCTGATGCGGATATTGAATTTCTCTTCAATAGGTCGGAGATTGTCTTTGACTATTTTGTTGGCTTCTATAGCAAGATTCTGTCCGTTCTGATAAAAGTATATGTCATAATTGTCGTAAGTGTAGTGATTCCACATGAAATTGCCATATTGTATCTTCTTCTTCCCGAAATCAATCTGTGAACCGTTGTAGAACTGGGAAAATGAAAAAAAGGGAATGAGGATGAACAATAATGCAATGAACAGTGGTTTGGCGTAAAGTTTCAAAACTTTTATATAATGGTTCACTTCATCAGGAATCTTGTCTTCGACAGATTGGGAATCAGCTATTAGTTTTCTGACTTCCGTGGAGGAAATGTTAAACAGCGGAGCATTGACCATAACTGAGCTTCTGGTGATGCCGTTGCTGTCGGTATGTGAAACGGTTTCTTTGTATTTTTCACCAGTTTTCTTGCTTCTCGGATAAAAGTAGATTTTGAAATTGTCGATTATCTTGTCCCAGTCTTTCCATCCGCTGAATTTTTTTGCCTGGTCGCTGCCGAGCACAATGGAGAATGCCTTCTCGGGATATTTCTCCTTCAGGGCAAGCAGGGTGTTTATTGTATAGGATGGGGTAGGGAGGAACAATTCTATGTCACAGACTTTAATATTAGGATACTCTGCGGTGGCAAGTTTTGCCATTGCTATCCTGTCAATGGCATCAGCTTGGGTTAATTGCTGTTTGAACGGACTTTGCGGCGATACCACGAGCCACACTTCATCAACAATGTTGTTCTCGACAAAATATTTTGCAAGTCCGATGTGCCCATTGTGTATCGGATTGAAACTGCCGAAGAATAATCCAATGTTGTTGTGTTCGCTCATGTGTGTGCCGAAGATTATACTTCGCGATTGTTCAGAAAGTTGGTTACAAGCGTAAGCGCTTCATATTCTGCGGTTTGTAAGTCATCGTTTATTATTATATTGTCGAATTGGTCGCTGAATGACATTTCGAATTTTGCTTTCTGAAGTCGTTGTCTGATATCTTCCTCGCTATTGGTGTTACGGTTTCTGAGGCGCTGTTCGAGAACTTCCAATGATGGAGGCATTATGAATATCGACAATGCGTTACTACCGTATAACTTCTTGATATTCAATGCCCCTAATACATCAACATCAAATGCAATGTATTTGTTGAGGTCCCATATACGTTCTATTTCAGATTTGAGAGTGCCATAATATTTGTTTTCATAGACTTGTTGCCATTCTACGAATTCATCGTTCTGTATTTTGGCTTTGAATTCTTCAATACTCATGAAATAGTAGCTTACGCCTTCAATTTCATTTGGGCGTTTTTGTCTGCTGCATGCTGATACCGAAAAAGTGAGATTCGGTATGTTGGCAAGAAGATATTTAACTATCGTTGTTTTTCCGGCTCCCGATGGAGCGGAGACTATTATCATTTTTCTGTTGTTGGCCATGATTATAGGATATTGGCTAATTGTTCTCTTATTTTCTCTAACTCGTCTTTCATTTTTACCACAATCTGCTGGATTTCCATATTGTTGGCCTTGGAACCTATCGTGTTGATTTCCCTGCCTATCTCCTGTGAAATGAATGTCAGCAGCTTTCCTTGTGACTCATTACCCTCCAAGGTTTTCAGAAAATAGTCGCAATGGTTTGCAAGACGGACTTTTTCCTCAGTGATGTCAAGTTTTTCTATATAATATATCATTTCCTGTTCGAAACGGTTCTTGTCATAATCGATGTTGACAGTTGAAAGATCGGTAACGATGCGGGTTCTGATATTTTCTATTCTTGCTTTTTCAAAAGGCTCTATCTGAGACAGATAATTGATTATCAGGTTTATTCTTTTGATGAAATCCTGTTCGAGGATTTTTCCTTCATCGCGACGATATTTGTTGGCATTTTCAACAGCCTCGCTGAGGGCTGACATAATTGCGTCATATTCAGCCTGTTGGACTTCATCTTCCTCCTTTGCATTGACCACTCCCGGCAAATTCATCAGAATGGCAGTGTAATCCTTGCTTCTGATGTCTAAAGATGTTTCGATTTTCTGGATTTCCTCCAGATATTTCTTTGCGGTTTCAGTATTTATGGAGAACTCGTTGCTGTTGTCGGTTGATTCGACTTTCATGGTCATATCAATTTTGCCGCGTGAAAGGCCTTTTGAAATGATGTTTCTGTAATCGAGTTCTTTATCTCTGTATCTGTTTGGTATTTTGGTGTTTAGGTCTAATTGCTTGCTGTTGAGCGATTTGATTTCAATGGTGATTTTTTTGTCATTGAAATTAAAAATACCTTTGCCAAAACCTGTCATTGAATATAACATGATAGTAAAATTTTGGCAAAGGTACTATTTTGTTGGAAATTGTGCGATAAATTAATTGCCTTTAAGAGCAGAAATAATTGAATTTAATGAGCTGATTGTCTCTGTGACGGAACTTGTACCGAGGTTAAGACCATTTTTAATGAAGTCGAGCGATTCGCTTGCTTGCTGGCTTTGTGTCTTGGTGAGATTCTTGACCTGTGAATTTGCACCGTCAAATTGTGTTTTGAGTGTTGCAAGACTGTTTTCTGTTGAGTGCAGGGAGGTAATCAGATTCAAAATGTCGTTAAGTGAAATGGATGAGCGTGTGGTCTCATCTTTGTACTTGTTGTAAATTGTTGTGGATTGGTTAAGAAGATCTGTAACGTCATTCAATGTAACCACTGTGTTGTCCTTTATTGAATCGATGTTGAGAATGTTGCAGTTTCTTGGGATTTTGCTTAGCAGATTGTTGATTTTGGAAATGTAGGAGTATGCCTTGTTGACAAGATTTGTGACGTTCAAATTGTTCTTTGAACTTGAGCATGATGTGCCGACCAAGGTTATTGCGGCAATGCAGATGATTAATAATCTTTTGATTTTCATTTTGTGTGAGATTTGAGTAAGGTTAAATGATAATGTTTATACAAAAAAAGGCTACTATATTCATAGCAGCCCCTCAGTCTTTGTGGCATCGACTGGAATTGAACCAGTGACACAAGGATTTTCAGTC
>JAFYJP010000159.1 GCA_017538085.1 Bacteroidales bacterium
AGACTTGGTTATTTCTGTCTTGACAAATATTCAACTCCGGACGCACCAGTTTTCAATAAGACTGTAGGACTTAAGGACAGTTGGAAAAAAAATAGCTAAAGCCTTCATATAACCTTGTGTTATGAAGACAACAGAGGAATTAAAGGACATATTATTTTCTGTATCAGAGGAAAAATTTTCTGAAGAATACATAGAGACAATAAAAAAGGCCAGTGATTTAAGCAGCAGATATGCAGCCAATTATAATTTCAGCGGTGAGGGGATAAAGATAGACCCTTATCAGCATAGTCTCAAGGTTGCCATAATTCTGCTCAAAGAAATCCAAATCGACAGTTATTCTGTCGTGGCTTCACTTCTCATGTATTGCGATGAAAGTGTCATCTTGCAGAACAAAGAATGGATTTCCAAAAGCACTGTGGAGTTGATTGAAAAACTCCGGAAAATTTTCAGTCTTCAAATCAACCACCTTGATATGAATGCCGAATATTTCCGTAAGATGCTTTTCAATATCAGTGCAGATATCCGTGTACTGATGATATGTCTCGTGGATCGTCTTGTCTCAATGCGTGAAATAATGCTGTTTCCGTCCGAACTTCAGGAAAGATTCTGCACTGAGGTAAACGACCTGTATGCCCCTCTTGCCCACAGAATAGGTCTTTACAACATTTACACTGAGCTACTTAACCGTTCCTTCAGATACTTCAACAAGGCTGAATACGACAGAATAGACAAAATACGCAATGAGCAGTTGGAGCTGAATTTGGACAAACTTAAGTCTTTCATCAGCAACATAAAGCAAATCCTCGATGACAATCATTACAATTATAAGCTAAAATCCAGGGTTAAGTCGCCTTATTCAATCTGGAATAAAATAGAGAACAAAAAGGTATCTTTTGATGAAATTTATGATTTGTTTGCCGTAAGGGTTATTTTCGAATTGCCTGAAGGTGAGATAGATGAAGAAATTAAGGAAACAGATGCCAAAATAAGGAAAGAGATTGATGACAGACAGAAAATAGCTGATGATTTTAAAGAGCTTGACAATCCTGCCATTACGGAAGAGCGTCGTCGTGAACTCGAAAAGTTGAGGAAGGGTGTTATGAAGATTATGAAATCTTCGAAGCATCGTCAGAAGGAGTTGTCTGAGGAGAGGTCCAGGAAGGAGGAAGTGAAGGCCAATATGGAACGTTCCGAATGCTGGAACATATATGCATTGGTCACCGAGAAATACACACCGATGATTTCCAGAACGCGCGACTGGGTGTCGAAACCGCGTGAAAACGGCTACGAGTCGCTTCATACAACTCTTATACTTGACGATAAAACCAACGTTGAGCTACAGATACGTTCCAAGAGAATGGACCATATTGCAGAATACGGTCTGGCTTCCCATTGGCATTACAAGGAAAAAATCAGCACTTCCATGTCAGCTGAAAAATGGCTTGAACAAGTCAGAAGTGCCATTGAAGAAGACGGCAAGACAATAAGTTACGTAATCGAAGAATTTAAGCCTAACAACGAAAAAGAGGACATTTTCGTATTCACGCCTGACAAGGAGCTGCGTCGTATGCCGGCAGGCTCAACCATTCTCGATTTTGCGTATGAAATCCATTCCCAGATAGGTAATAAATGTGTCGGCGGCATCGTCAACGGTAAGCAGGTTATTGAAAAAGTCAACGGTAAGGTGGTAAAACGCATTGAAGGCGGCATCAATAAAGGTAAAGACTATAAAATACAGAATGGCGAAACCATCAGTATTATCACTTCCAAAACGCAGCATCCCGCAATCGACTGGATGAACATTGCCGTCACCACCAAGGCCAAATACAACATACGCAAAAGTCTTGATGAGGCTTATCAGGAGAAAGTAGATGAAGGCAAGGAAATTCTCAAACGCAAATTCAAAAACTGGAAATACGACTTCGAGGAGAATTTCAATGACATTATCGTGAATTTCGGCTACAAGTTCGGTATGGAACTCTTCTATGACGTTGCCACGGAGAAGCTGAATACACTAAAAATAAAGTCATATCTTGACAATAAGGACATTCTTGACAAAGACCTTGTCTTGCCGCCTGAACAGCCTCAGAAGGCCGAAAAACAATCTGCTGCGGGCATTAAAGGGAATATGGCACTGTTTACAGTTGAAGACAACAGGCGAATTAGAGGTATTCCGACCAAATGCTGTGAAAATATCCAGTGTGGCGAGGAGGTGTTCGGTTTCTTTTCAACTACTGGAGAAATCAAGGTTCATCGCCAGTCATGTTCCAATGCAACCGATTTGAAGAAGAATTTCCCTTATCGTATCGTGGATTTGAAGTGGGGTAAGATTTAAATGATTAGCATTCCTATCTGATAGAATAGCGTGCTGACTATCCAAGCCAAAACTATCGTGTAACAGACAGTAAAGAGAGCCCATTTCCATTTTCCGCTTTCATTCTTGATGGCTATTATGGTTGAAAAGCATGGCATGTACAGCAGTATGAAAATAAGCATGCTTGCTGCCGAAAGTGGTGTCATGTTGTTGCGTACAAGTTGTGAAATGCGGAGACTTCCTTCATCGCTTTCAAAGCCTTCTTCTTCGATGATGGCTTCTTCTTCGGCGCTTGCGTAAAGGACGCCCATCGTTGATGCCACGACTTCTTTGGCAGCGGTTCCGGCAAGCAGGGACACACTCTGTCTCCAGTCAAATCCGCATGGTTTCATGACAGGTTCTATGACTTTGCCTATATTGCCGAGATAGGAGTTTTCCATCTGTTCTTTGGCTGTGTCGTAGCGATTGTGATTCGGGAAATATCCGAGTGCCCAGATTATTACGGAAGCTGCAAGGATGATGGTTGCCATCTTCTTGAGATATTCCTTGCCTTTTTCCCAGGTGTGTCTTAATACGGCCTTGGAAGTAGGCATACGGTACGGAGGCAGTTCCATTACGAAAGGCAGGCTTTCGCCCTTGACGAAATATTTGCTGAAAAGTTTTGCCATCACGACCGACATTATCATACCGAAGACATACAGTCCCGTAAGGATAAGTGCGGCATGACGGTTGAAGAAGGCACCCACAAGTATCATGTAGGTTGGTATTCGTGCCGAACAGCTCATCATAGGTATTATCAGCATTGTAAGCAAGCGGCTTTTGCGGTCTTCAATGGTGCGTGTTGCCATGACAGCAGGAACATTGCAGCCGAATCCCATTATCATAGGGATGAAACTCTTGCCGTGCAGTCCCATTCTATGCATAAGCTTATCCATTATAAAGGCAGCACGCGCCATATAACCGCTGTCTTCCATAAATGATATGAACAAATATAATATGAGTATGTTGGGCAGGAAGACAATGACACTGCCCACTCCGCTAATTATGCCGTCAACAATGAGACTGCGCAACGGCCCGTCCGGCATGGCATTGCTTACAGTGTCGCCGAACCACGAAAACAGCGAGTCTATCCAGTCCATAGGATACTGGCCTATGGCAAAGGTAAAGAAGAAAGTTATGAATAAGAATATGAGGAAGAAAGGATAGCCCAGCCATTTGTTGGTTACCAGGACATCTATCTTGTCGGTGAGACTGTGCGGGTTGCTCTTCGTGTTTTTCTGATACACTTCTGCAAGAGCACCACGAATGAAACTGTATTTTGCATCGGTTATGGCACTTTCGATGTCTTGATGCTCTGTCTCGACATCAACTTTGTGACCGCTGTCTTCGGTATTCTTCACCAGTCGGCGGCCACTGCTTTTCTGGAATCCCTCGGCAATCTGGTTGCGCATCGTGATGACACTTCCGTCGGGGTCGTGTTGATTGGCATAGTCCTCTAATTGCTTGTCGTTTTCGAGTAGTTTGATTGCCAGAAAACGGGTTGAAAGTTTGTCGCTGAAGCCATGCTCGTAGAGCTCGGTGCGCAGTTGACGGATGCAACTCTCAAGGTCGCTACCGTGGTTTACATGTATGTGGCGCGTAATAGTGTCGCGGCCTTCGAAGACTTCTATAATCTTGTCGAAAAGTAGATTTATTCCTTCTCCTGAACGGCCTGTAGTAGGAACGATGGGCATTCCAAGCAGTGTGGAAAGTTGTTCTATATCAAGATTGTCACCGCTTTTTTTCAGTTCGTCGTACATATTGAGTGCCATTACTATGGTAATATCCATGTCAATGAGCTGAGTGGTGAGGTAAAGGTTGCGTTCCAGGTTACTGCCGTCAACGACATTCAGGATGATGTCGGGCATCTTTTCGATGAGATGTTTGCGGACATATAGCTCTTCAGGACTGTAGGCGCTGAGGCTATAGGTTCCCGGAAGGTCGGTGAGGTTGAAGGTATAGCCGCCGTATTGGAATGTGCCGACTTTTTCGTCCACAGTGACTCCGCTGTAGTTGCCTACCTGTTCGTGTGCGTGTGCTGCTATGTTGAAGATACTTGTCTTGCCGCAGTTCGGGTTTCCGACTAAAGCCACATTGATGGTGTGTGTGCGTATTTCAGCAAGCCGTTCCACTGCAGGACGGTCGTCACATGGCAGAGGAGGCTGTTCAATTATATCTTTTTTCAGCCATTCTTCGGCCTCTTCCAATGTCACTATTTCAACTTTTGAGGCATCGTTGCGACGCAGTGAGACCTCAAAATTCATTATACGATATTTTATCGGGTCGTTGAGAGGGGCGTTGAGGATACTTTTAACCTTCACACCTTTGACAAACCCCATCTCAATGATACGTTTGCGGAAGTGTCCATGACCAGCCACACGGATCACCACACCTTCTTCACCGGTCTGTAAATCAGACAATAACATATTTTTACTTAATTTTAATAATAATCGGCAAAAATATGCTTGTCATTAACGCCTTACAATACCTAAAAATGAGTATTTTTATAGTTCAGGATTATTTTTTGTCGCTACGTCGTCCTGAGCGTCTTTTCCCTTTATTTTTGTCTGATTTCTTGCGTTCCTTGCGTTTGTGCTCCGCTCTCTTGTCGTATTCCTGCTTTTCACGTTTCTGCTTCTTGCCATATTGTTTGTCATTGTTCACTAAATCAACATAATAGCCCTTTCTGGGCTGACTTTCAAAGGCATCGATGAGTTTGTATGCCTGGTCGGCATAAACGTCAAAAAACGAAAATTTATCGGATATTTCGATGTTGGTGATACTGATGGAGCGGTCGTCGGTAGTGGAGTTGATGAGCCCGAGGAGGTTTTTGGGGGTTACTTTGTCGCTGCTGCCGCCGAAGTTGATTTTCATGCGAACTTTTGTCCCGCGTTCAGGATAGTCTCCGTCATCACTTCTTCCACGGCGGCTGTTTCTGTTTTCCTTATAGTTGTCATCGCGTCTGCTGTCGTTGGATTTGGAGCGTCTGTCGTCATCGTTCCTGTTGTTTCTGTCATCTTTGCTGCGTTTGTTGCGTGATGGCCTGTCTTCGATGTTGATGTCCTGAGCGTCCTTGTAGTAATCGAGAAAACGGTTGAATTCCAATGATACGAAACGGTTTATTATGTCTTCTTTGGTCAGATAACCGAGTTTTTTGTATATGTGCGGAAGGAACACGTCTATCTGTTCGTCGTTGACCTGGACGTTTTCCATCTTATCGATTAGGTGGAACAATTGTTTCTTACAGATTTCCAATCCGTTAGGGACCATAAGTCTTGTGAACTGCTTTTTGGTGATTTTTTCCAAAGCTTTTATTTTGTGCAGTTCCTTTATGTGTATGATTGAGATTGAGACACCCTGTTTGCCTGCACGTCCAGTACGGCCGCTGCGGTGGATATAGACCTCATTTTCATCGGGGAGATTGTAGTTGATGATATGTGTAAGGTCGCTGACATCGAGACCGCGTGCTGCCACATCGGTTGCAACGAGCAGTTGGAGATTGTGGATTCTGAAACGGTTCATCACATAATCGCGCTGTGCCTGGCTCAAGTCACCGTGAAGGGCATCGGCATTATAGCCGTCCTGCATCAGCTTGTCTGCCACTTCTTTGGTTTCCTGGCGTGTGCGGCAGAAAACTATTCCATAAATGTCCGGGTTGATGTCAACGATGCGTTTCAGTGCAAGATATCTGTTCTGAGCTTTGACCATATAGTAGAAATGTTCCACATTTTCGGCGCCAGAGTTACGGATTCCGACTGAAATTTCATGATAGTTTTTCATGTATCTCTTGGCGATGTCGGCGATTTCCGCAGGCATAGTCGCTGAAAACAGCAGTGTGCGTCTGTCTTCTGGAACTCCCTGGAGGATAGTTTCTATGTCTTCGATGAATCCCATGTTGAGCATTTCGTCAGCCTCATCGAGGACGAGATATCTTATCTCCGAAAGTGACACTTTTTTCCTTTCGATGAGGTCTATCAGACGTCCCGGCGTGGCAACCAGAATCTGCGGTGTCACATCGAGTTCCTTGAACTGGGTCACAATGTTTTCACCACCATAGACCGGAACCACTTTGATTTGCGGAATGAATTCGGCATAGTGTTTCAAGTCGTTGGCTATCTGTATGCAAAGTTCACGTGTGGGAGACAGGACAAGTGCCTGAATCTTCTTTTCATTGACGTCTATCATGTTGAGGATAGGCAGTCCGAAAGCAGCCGTCTTGCCGGTACCTGTCTGCGCAAGTCCCACCAAATCAGCATTTTCGTTCAGCATATATGGGATGACCTGTTCCTGTATGGGCATAGGTTCAACAAATCCCAATTTCTCCACTGCCTTCAACAGCTCTGGTCGCAATCCTAATTCTTCAAAGTTCATTATTAATTAATTTTCAATATTTTGCGGTGGCAAAAATAATACATTTTTTTTGTTTATTTTTGCGCTTGCAAATCTAAAGTTTGCATTTGATTTTCATAATGACATGTCAAACACCCAATTCTATATAAACAATATTATCGAAGTTGTTGACGGAACACCGATGTCACCGGTTAAAAACAGCGTGATAGAGGAATTTCTCATCGACAGCCGTCTGCTTGGAAATAGCGTCAAAACACTTTTCTTTGCCATCAAAACCGACAAAAACAACGGTCACAAATACATTGAAGGACTTTTCGGCAAAGGCGTGAGAAATTTCATAGTGACGGAAACGGAGCTTATCCCTGAAAATATCATTGACGAGGCTAATGTAATAGTAGTCGGTGATGCCGTATTTGCCCTTCAAACCTTGGCTGCGAATTACCGTAGTCACATTGATTATCCGATTCTCGGAATCACCGGCAGCAATGGCAAAACCATCGTCAAGGAATGGCTGTATCAGCTTCTTACCCCTGAAATGAATGTATATCGCAGTCCGAAAAGTTTTAACTCACAAATAGGCGTCGCCTTGTCAATCCTCGGACTCCCTTTGAATGCGGAGTTGGGGATAATCGAAGCAGGAATCTCCCAGAAAGGCGAGATGGAACGCCTTGAAGAAATGATACGCCCCACTATGGGTATCATCACCAACATTGGCACAGCCCATTTGCAGAACTTCCAGTCTGCAGATGAAATGATAAATGAAAAGATAATACTGTTCAAAAACTCTGAGGTCATCTTCTATAGTTCTGATTATAGTAATATTAAACAGGCTCTTGAAAGGGCTTATCCTAACAAGAGACTTATTGGCTGGAGTCCGGAATACTCCAAAGAGAAAATCAAGGATTTTGCAAATCTTTTCGGCAATCCCGCTTCGGTGGAAAACATCTCCCACTGCCTCGCATTCATAGACTTTTTCATATATAACATCCCCAATCTTGAGAAACGCCTGTCTGAAATTGTCCCTCTTGAAATGCGTCTTGAACTCAAAGATGGAATCAACAACAGCCTGATTATCAACGACAGTTACAGCCTCGATATTAAGTCTTTCCAGATTGCCATAGGCGAGCTTATGCAGCAAAACAGGCTTCCATCCAAATCGGTCATTGTCTCTGATTTTGTCGAAAGCGATGAATCCGAGGATGCGCTTTACAACGAAGTTGCCGATATTATCAACAATCACGAAATAAACCAGATATTTCTTGTCGGTACTAAAATAACCACATACGCCGACAAATTCGATTGTCAGACTTATTGTTATCTGAGCACCGATGATTTTATAAATCGTTTTAATTCTGCACTTTTCATCAATCAGGCTGTCCTTCTGAAAGGTGCACGAAGCTTCCATTTTGAAAGAATCGGCAACATATTGCAGCAAAAGGAACACGACACAGTGCTCGAGATAAATGTCGATACCATTCTCAATAACCTGAGCATTGTCCGCAATAAAGTCAAACCGCAGACCAAGCTTCTCGTCATGGTCAAGGCATTTTCGTATGGCAGCGGAAGTGTGGAAATTGCATCAATATTGCAGTCGCAAAAGGTTGATTATCTTGCTGTTGCCATAGTTGACGAAGGTATTGAACTGCGCCAGGCAGGTATCACTTTGCCGATAGTGGTGATGAATCCAGGGACATCGGCATTGAGTGCCATGATAAAATTTCACTTGGAACCTGAAGTTTACAGCATCCGCAAGCTCAAGAGAATATGCGAACTTGCGCGACAATTGAACAATCCGGGTGACAGGCTGAATATTCACGTGAAAGTCGATACCGGAATGCACCGTTTGGGTTTTACCGAAGAGCAGATACCTGAATTGCTGCTGACGTTGAAAGAAAATTCTGAATATATTCACGTAAGTTCTATTTTCTCGCATCTTGCCTGTGCCGACATGCCCGACCGAAATGATTTCACAATGGGTCAGATTCACAGGTTCGAGTCGATGTCGAAGCAGATTGAAGACGGAATAGGATATAGGACAATAAAGCATATCTTGAACTCGTATGGTATTGCGTTGTTTACTGACTATCAGTTTGATATGGTCAGACTTGGAATTGGTCTTTACGGTGCTGAAGAAAATCTGAACAGGTTTATGAATTTGCAGCCCGCATTAAAGTTGAAGGCAGTGGTTTCGCAGGTGCGTAAAGTGCCAAAAGGTGAGGGGGTAGGTTACGGGCAGACATGGACAGCGCAGCGTGATTCTGAAATTGCCATACTGCCAATAGGTTATGCTGATGGTTTTTTCTTGTCATTATCGAACAGTGGGGTTCAGGTATATATTATCAGGCACGGATTTGCTCCGATAGTTGGAAGGGTATGCATGGACATGTGTTTTGCCGATGTCACCGGTATGGGAGTTGAAGAGGGAGACGAGGTGGAAATTTTCGGTGAGCATGCGCCTCTTTCGAAATTGGCCGCCGCCGCCCATACAATTCCGTACGAAATCATCTCAACCCTGTCGCAGAGAATTAAGAGGATTTATTATCAGTAGGGTTACATGGCCACGCCGGGCGAAAAGTTTTAGCGTGATATTGAAATGATTTTGTATTTTTGCAACGTCAAAAACTAATAGTTGTGAGACAAAATAAACTAACAATCGTAATCCATAATAAACTAACAAAAGGCAAAAGCTATGGCAACAATACAGGAGAAATTGGCGGAATCATTGGCGGTTTTGAAGGCCTATCAAGATGCCCATGGTGATAATCTGGTGATTCAAGGAGCCGATACACTGGGACGGACGCATACGGAGCGTTTGGTGAAAAGCGGCTATCTGACGATGGTCATCAAAGGGTGGTATATACCGTCGTCGCCAGGGAGTGAGGGCGACTCCACAGTGTGGTATGTGTCGTATTGGAGCTTTGTGACGGCTTATTTGGATGAGAGATTCAAAGGGGCATGGTGCCTGTCGCCGGAGATATCACTTTATTTCCACAGCGGGAAGACGGTGATTCCCAAACAGCTGATTGTACGCAGCGAGTTTGCATCGAACAATATCCTTCAACTGCCTTTCGGAACATCGATTGTGGACATCAAAGCTCCGCTGCCACCCGAGGTGGTGCAGGAGCCGCGTTATGGTGCACGGATTTATACGATGGAGTATGCCTTGTTGATGGTGGTGCCAGACTATTACCGACGCGATGCGTTGGAGGCGAGGACGTGTCTGGCCAGCCTTAAGGATGTTTCACCGTTGGTGTCGGCAGCCATTGACGGAGGACACACTACCCGAGCGGGGCGCGTAGCTGGTGCGTTACGTTCCATCGGACGTGAGGAGATGGCCGATGAGCTACTGCGCATGATGCGCCAGGTAGGCTATACGGTGACGGAGGAGAACCCGTTTGAGGAGAATGTGCACATAAATACGTTTACTGTGTCGCCATACGTGTCGCGCATCCGCTTGATGTGGATGCAAATGCGTGAGGTGTTGCTTGCCTCCTTGAAAGTGAAGCCCATACAGCAGGACGCGGCATCGGTATTGGCGATGATGGATGCAGCGTATGTGAAGGACAGCTACAACTCCTTGTCGATTGAGGGCTATAAGATTACAGAGGGTTTGTTGGAACGCGTCCGCAGCGGCAACTGGGAGCCAGAGAAAGACGAGGAGGACAAGGAGCGCAAGAATGCGCTGGCTGCCCGTGGGTATTACCAGGCATACGAGCTGCTGAAGCAGGGTGTGGCCGACTGTCTGTCAGGACAAGCACCGGCGCAGTTGTATGTGAAAGGGCATCATGACTGGCACTTCCAATTGTTTGAGCCGTGTATTAGGGCAGGTATTGTGAAAGCCTCGGACTTGCTAGGGTATCGCAGGCATCAGGTGTATATTCGGAATTCGATGCATACGCCGTTGAATTCGGATGCTGTGTTGGATGCGATGAGTGCCTTGTCGGATTTGATGATGGGGGAAGAAAATGCGTTGGTGCGTGCGGTATTAGGGCATTTCTTCTTTGTGTATATCCATCCGTACATGGACGGCAATGGGCGCACTGCGCGATTTGTAATGAACAGCCAACTGGTGACGGCTGGCTATCCCTGGGTGGTGGTTCCTGTGGAACGCCGACAGGAGTATATGTCGGCTTTGGAGCAGGCGAGCGTGGAGGAGAATATTGAGGGGTTCGCTCGGTTTATTGGGAGTTTGATGGGGTAGGGATGAATTCATATTCTAATATACCATCGTTATAACCATCATCATACCCCTCTTCGTATCCTTCGATGTAACTTGTTTTGTATTCGTTTCCTTCACCGTAACTTGTTTCGTAGTATTCCAAGTCATCGTCATAATTGTCGCCATAAGAATAACCAAGCTTACCATCACATATTCCTTGTAAATAGCCATTTTCATATCCTTCTTCGTAGGCATCATCAGTGGTTGGAGAATATGTTTTAGTTGGCTGAGATTTTCTTTGATATGTGGAGGGTTGGGAAGATTGCATATTTCTATCATCTTCCAATAAATGTTGGATTTGTGGGTTTGTTGGGCTCGTTTGCTGCGGTACAGAGTTATTTCGATTCTGATAGTAGTTATAGCTAGGTATTGTGGTCTTTTTAGTGTTTGTCCCATTTTTATAGGCATACACTATAAAAACTATTAAACAAATGAAGAGAAAACAAAAGATTAATTTTAGAACATCCCAAAAGTAATCACCGTTATTCATTATTCTGTGAAATTTGATTATTTCGCAAAGGTATAGAAAAACATTGAAACTAAATGTACTTTATAACTTTGTTTTAATAAAAGGGGTGCGATTGCTGGTATTGGTCGCGAAAGGTGGGACACTATCGATGAAAATGTAAAAATATTTGCGCGAGTTGTTTGTTTTTGCTATTTTTGCAGCTGAATTATATATTACTAACGCAAAAATATTTGCACGAGTTATGGTTATAGATAGTTTTGACATTAAAGGTATCTCCAACATTGAACATGTCCGCATTGATGTAGGAGAAATGAATGCTCTTATTGCTCCTAATGGCTATGGCAAGAGCAACGTGCTTAGCGCCATCAGTTTCGGATTGGATTTTCTCAACGCCAGCGCAGAAGGTAGGCAACACATGCTCAGTAACGGATTTGCCCCTATCAATGAAGCGATGGTTCACAACAACTTTCGTTTTGAAATCAATGGAAGGCTGTCGACAGATGAACCTGCACAATTGTTTC
>JAFYJP010000160.1 GCA_017538085.1 Bacteroidales bacterium
GCGTTTCGTTGCTGGAAATTCTGTTGACAGGTATTCCCGACATCAGAGACACCACATCTGCAACGTTTTCGGCAGTGACAGTTGGAGGATTCTTCTTGGAGTCTTCCTTGAACTCGTTCCAAAGACGTGAAATCTCAGAGCCGAGTTTGATTTCCGTTTTGTGGAATTTTTCGGCATCTTCGAAGCGTTCATCCTTTATTGCTTCAATCTTCAGAGGTAGGATTTCACTGAGTTTGTTCTCGGCGTCCTCTATTTCTTTAGGGACATCGTGAGATGTTTTTATGTGTACCCTTGACCCAGCTTCATCCATTGCGTCTATTGCCTTGTCTGGCAGGAAACGGTCGGTTATGTATCTGTTGGTCAGCGTAACACAGGCTTTTATGGCCTCATTGCTGAAATGGACAAGGTGATGCTGTTCGTATTTTGCCTTTATCTTATTGAGAATCTGTATTGTCTCTTCGCATGAAGGTGGTTCGACCACAACTTTTTGGAAGCGTCTTCCGAAGGCGACTTCCTTTTCGATATATTGTCTGTAATCATCGAATGTAGTGGTGCCGATGCATTGTATTTCGCCTTTTGTGAGAGATGCTTTTATAATGCTTGAGGCATCAATGGAGCCTGAGGCGTTGCCGGCACCTATCAGTGTATGGATTTCATCGATGAAAAGTATGAAATCTTTGTTACGTTTCAGCTCATCAATGATATTCTTGATTCTTTTTTCAAATTCTCCGCGGTATTTTGTACCTGCTACAAGAGAGGCGACGTCAAGGGAGAAAATTTTCTTGCCGAGAAGGTTGCGCGGGACTTTCTTTTCGACTATTCTGAGTGCGAGGCCGTCCACGAGAGCGGTTTTGCCTACTCCGGATTCACCTATTATAATAGGGTTGTTCTTTTTCCTGCGGCAGAGTATCTGTGCCATTCTTTCCAGTTCCTTGTCGCGGCCGACGATAGGGTCGATCTGACCTGCCGTTGCAACTGCTGTCAGGTCTGTTCCGAAAGCAGTTAGCATTGAGTCGTCACCTTTATATTTTGGCTCGTTATCATCGAATATGTCATCTAAATCGTCATCGTCATCATCGTCCATTTCCATGTCATCGTCATCATATTCATTAAAAAACAAGGCCTCAAATTCGTCACCGTGATGAGTGCTTCTTCTCTTTGGTTTGGTTTCGGATTGCACCTTGCCGTCAGCATTTGCAAGAAGGTTGTTTGCCAACTCATAATTGTATTTGTAATTGTTGAGAATCTTGCATACGTTTGAGTCGCTGATGTACAGGATGGCGAGGAGGATATGCTCTGGGAGTATTGATGTCTCATTGTGTTTTATCTGTTCAAGAAACGACAGGTTGATGGCACGTTCGGCTTGAATGTTCAGAGGTGCATCGAAAGAGGAACTTGATGCCAACGCTGATTCCTTCTCCACAATACGGCTTTCGATATTGCGGCGGATATCTTTAAGATATGGCCTGATAGGCTCAAGCATAACTCCGACATTGCCTGTCGGTTCACGCAGAATACCTAAGAAAAAATGGTCAACACCAATGTAATTGCAGCCTAAACGGGATGCTTCCTCCCTGCTGTAGGAAATGATTTTCTGCGCTGAATCCGAAAAAATTGATTCCATTGTAAAAGAGTTAAATGTTTTGTCTGCAAATTTAGTGTCTAACCCTTATTGGAATTATTCGTGGTATCATCATATTATCAACAAATTAATGTTTATTTAGTTTTTAACTTTTGAATGTCTAATTCTGTTAAAAAAAACGGGACTAAATATCAACAGGTGGAAGAAAAAATAGTATCTTTGCAAGTTATTATTGTACATAAAGTACAGAGAAAAGGAATATGGAAGATAAAAATGAAAAAATAATCAGGGTTAATCTTGAGGAACAGATGAAATCGGCATATATCGACTATTCGATGTCGGTTATAGTGGCGAGAGCCTTGCCGGATGTTCGCGATGGACTGAAACCCGTACACAGACGTGTTTTGTTTGGCATGTCGGAACTTGGTATAAGGTCAAATACATCCTTTAAGAAGTCGGCACGTATCGTGGGTGAAGTCCTTGGTAAGTATCACCCTCATGGTGACTCCTCGGTGTATGATGCGATGGTGAGAATGGCTCAGCCGTGGCTGCTGAGATATCCGATGGTTGACGGACAGGGAAACTTCGGCTCCATAGACGGTGACAGCGCCGCTGCTATGCGTTATACAGAGGCGAGGCTGACCAAGTTCTCTGAGGAAATGCTTGCCGACATCGACAAGGACACTGTCGATTTTCAGAATAATTTTGATGACTCACTCCAGGAACCGGTTGTGCTACCTTCAAGACTGCCTTACCTCCTTGTCAACGGTGCGTCAGGCATCGCTGTCGGTATGGCAACCAATATGGCGCCGCATAACCTCGGCGAAGTCATTGACGGTATCAATGCATATATTGACAATAATGACATCACCATCGAGGAACTGATGAAATACATCAAGGCTCCTGATTTTCCGACCGGCGGTATCATTTACGGCTACGATGGGGTCCGCGATGCATTTATGACAGGCAGAGGCCGTATAGTTGTCAGAGGCGAGACCACTATTGAGGAAGACGACTCCGGCAGGGAATCAATCATCGTCACTTCAGTGCCTTATCAGATTAACAAGGCCGATATGGTGAAGAAAATCGCTGATATGGTCAATGAAAAGAAAATCGAAGGCATTTCGGATATCAGGGATGAATCTGACAGAAGGGGGACAAGAATTGTGTTCGAACTGAAACGCGAGGCAATGAGCACAGTTGTCCTCAACAAACTTTTCCTTGAAACTCCACTGCAGTCGTCATTTAATGTGAATAATATTGCATTGGTTCATGGACGTCCTATGCTCCTGAACCTCAAGCAGTTGATTCAGTATTATGTGGAACATCGCCATGATGTCCTCATAAGGAAGACAAAATATGAGCTTGTGGAGGCTGAAAGACGTGCCCATATCCTCGAAGGCTTACTTATAGCCGTTGACAATATTGACGAAATAGTCCATATTATCAAAAACAGTGCAAATGTCGATGTTGCAAAGGTAGAACTGATGTCCCGTTTCGGACTCGACGATATTCAGGCAAAAGCCATTCTTGACATGAGGCTCGCACGTCTCACCGGACTGGAAAGAGACAAGCTCAAGGCAGAGTATGAAGCTCTTCTTGAGAAGATTAAATATCTTAAGGAAGTCCTTGACAGTTTTGATTTAAGAATGAAGATCCTTAAGGATGAATTTACGGAACTTAAGAATAATTATGCCGATGAACGCAGAACCAAGATAGTCTATACTTCTTCCGATTTTGCGATAGAGGATTTGATACATAATGAGAAAGTGGTTGTGACCATAACTCATCTTGGATATATAAAACGCACACCTTTGGCCGAATACCGTCAGCAGAGACGCGGCGGCAAGGGGTCGAAAGGCTCAGGTTCGAGGGAAGAGGATTTCGTGGAGAAAGTATTTGTCGCACGAAACCACAACTATATATTGTTCTTTACAACACAAGGCAAATGCTTCAGACTTAGGGTGTTTGAAGTGCCTGAAGGGACAAAGGCATCAAAAGGCAGAGCCATCCAGAATCTGCTTTCGCTGCCTGATGGAGATTCACTTAAGACATTCATTATTGTCGAGTCGTTAACCGATAATGATTACCTTAATGAGCATTCGATAGTGCTTTGCTCGAAGAAGGGAGTCGTCAAGAAGACGTCATTAAGTGAATATTCGCTGAAGACCGAATCTAACAGAAGTCGCCAAAATGGTATAATCGCACTTGTAATCCGTGAGGGAGACGAACTGATGTTTGCCGCTTTGACGTCGAAAGACAGAGAACTGCTGATAGCATCGAAGAAGGGTAGGGCTATCAGATTCAATGAATCCACGGTAAGGTCGATGGGCAGGACCGCCTCTGGTGTGAAAGGCATCGAACTCAACGGTGAAGATGACGAGGTGGTGGGATTTATTTCATCACAGGATCCGGCTAGTACCCAAGTCCTCGTCGTATCGGAGAATGGATTCGGAAAGCGTTCATTATTAGTTGATTATCGAAATACTAATAGAGGCGGCAAGGGTGTTAAAATCATGAATGTCACCGATAAGACAGGTAATGTTATTGCCATCATTGACGTCATGGATAAAGATGAACTGATAATCATCACCAGGAACGGAATCCTTATCAGATTGTCGGTTGAAGACATGCGTGTAATGGGAAGAGTAACCCAGGGCGTTAAGTTAATAGACCTCAGAGACAACGATGAAATTGCTGCAGTGACAAGAGTCAAGTACGATCCTGACGATGAGGATGAGGATGACGACGAAAGTGCTTTCGATGAGTCTGACGTGTCACAAAATGAAAATCCTGACGATTCGGATGACAATGGCACGAAAGTTGAAGAAAATCAAAATGAAAAAGATAACGAATAATTAATTAACAAATAAAACCTATTATCATGAAAAAGAATTTTTTAGTATTAGCACTCGTTATTCTATCGTTTGGTGCTTATTCTCAGAAAATTGAAATTCAGAATGCATCTAACTATTCCAGAAACAAGGAAATTGACAAGGCGGTTGACTGCATAGAAAGAGCTACTACTAACGAAGAAACGAAAAATGACTGCAAGGCTTGGTATCTCAAGGGGAAGATTCTGCTCCAGCTCGACGATATGTATTCCATGGTTAAGATGGCCAAGGAAGGTATGACCGAAAAGGAATACAACAAGGCTTTAGCACCTTTCAATCCAATTGACCAGGGCTCTCCGTTGACTCCTGAAACAAGCAAGAACATCAAAAATAGTGATGGAACCAAAACAAAGAAGGCAACCTACATATATGATGTGACCGCTTACTTCAAGGATGGCAAACTGATTGAAGCTACTGAACCATCCAACGGCAAATACCTTGACTTTTACAAACCTTCAATTCTTGACTGCGCGGTTGAGGCTTTCGACAAGGCTATTAAAATCGGCACTGAAGAAGAATTCGTGAATGAATCTTACACATTGCTCAAAAACCTCGAAAACCGTTACTACAATCAGGCTGTTAACTACTACAATGCAAAGCAGTTCCTTGATGCAGCAAGAAGTTTTGAGAGAACGAACTTTATTGCAGAGAAGTATTTCAACTCTCCAAGTGCCGAGAACAAGGCATACGCAGAGGAATGCTACCGTTATCAAGTTGTTGAAGACCTTAAGAACGGTGATACAATAACTGCCTTGAAGAACATAGCCGAAGGTTTGGAAAAATATCCAGACAATGTCAGCCTGATGCTTCAGGAAGCACAGATTTATCTCGAAAGAGGTGAAAATGAAAAGGTTATTGATAAACTTGAAAAGGTCACAAAGATTGATGACTCAAATCCGACACTGTATTTCATCATCGGTCAGTCGTATGCTAATCTGAATAACGAAGAGAAGGCTATTGACGCTTACAAGAAAGTCCTTGAAATGGAACCTAATCATTTCGAGACAAACTACAACCTTGCTTCAGTCTATTTCAATAAGGGAACAGACTTGTACGAACAGGCAAACTCATTGCCGTTCGATGCACCTGAAGAACAGTATCAGAAGCTTATTGACGAATCAACAGAATGGTTTGAAAAGGCTGTTCCTTACCTTGAGATTGCAGCGGATAAGGCTCCGGAAGATCTCGTCATCCTTCAGGCTTTGAGAAGTGTATATACCCGTCTGAAAAGAAATGACGATGCTATAAGAATTACCAACCAGATGAAGGAAATTCAGGCAAAGGAAGCTGAATAAGTCAATAGAAATCGATAGAAATAATACATGAAATTCAACAGAGACGAGGCTCGCCCCGTCTCTGTTTATATATACCGTTTAAGTTCAATGGCGAAAAAAGACACTGATGACCTATCACGGATTTTGCGTGAGAACAAACTGAAACTGAAACAGCGGACCATGAAGGATATGGTCCAGTGGTATGTTTTGTCTGCACCTCGTGGCTGTCGTGACATTTCGGCAATCTTGAGCAGGGAGAATGTCTTCAGAAATGATAATGAGATTTCGCCGTTGGAATTTTTTGCCCCGACATACGTCAGGGAGAAGTCGTTTAGGGGCAGGCAGATTCGTGTCACCAGTCCGCTTGCCTTGAATTACGTGTTTGTACATTCGTCACAGCGCGATATTGCTGAGATGATGACGCGTATAGAAAAGTTCCATTTTCTGCCAAGTGTGGTTGATGACGATGGAATCAGGCATTATCCTTATATCAAGGATGAGCAGATGCAGAATTTTATGTGGATAGCCAAGACTTATTCCAATGAGTTACCTGCACACACCCCTGATATGCAGATGCTTGCCAAAGGAGACCGCATTCGTATCACTAAAGGTGATTTTGCGGGGTGTGAGGCCACTCTGATAACTACACCCGGAAGCAAGTACAGAAAGATTGAAGTGTCTCTTGACAAGTTCCTATCGGTTCCGTTGCTTACAGTCCCCGCTGATGGTTATGTCCTGCTTGAATTGAATGAGGATTTGCGTCATCAGCATACCACTTTCAGCCTGGGAAAGTTTGAACAGTTGCATGAAGCGTTAGGGAGAGTTATGATGTCATGTGGGAGAGACGGTACGGGCAAAAATGACTGTCACAATGCGGAATGCGGAGACAGTGCAACGGAAGTCAATGGCAGTGGGGAGACTGTGTATATGATGAATGTCACAGATGAAGACAAAAGACGCGCAAGAGTATTGATAAATCAGATATCGCAAATCAGCAATGATGCGAGTGACTGGATGCGCTGCAAGCGTTATGCGTTTCTTGCGGCTGCATACACGATATTGGGTGACGATGCTGAGTTTCGCAAAACCATGGAAACAGCGAAATCCTTACTTTCCGCTTCCAAGCTTAATGAGGGGAAAATCTTCCTTTGTGTGGTTATGTATGGCTGCACCAACAATGCATTTTATTATGAGAAGGCGCACACGTATATGCGTCAGCTGGATGACAAGACAAAAGAGAAAAAAAGTTGTGCGGCGATTCTCCGCTTTTTAAATGATTACGACAGCTGGTACGGACATGTGAATGCATGAGGATATCAGAGCATGTCTTAATAATTGGCATTGTTGATAGATTGTTAATTAATCATTTCACATTTTTTTGAAAATCACACAAAAATCAATACAATATTGTATCTTTGCATTGTATAGGGGAATCTTGTATAAAAGAAAATAGAAAACAGTAAAGGTTTCTCTGTTTTTGTATATAAATATTTGTTTTTCAGCACTTTATAAATTTGTTGAAGTCTTGGTGCTATATATTGGAGGGAAGATTTTATCTTCTTTCTGAAGCGTGGAGTATGCAATATCAATAACTTAAAAATATTTTAAAGGCGGGTCCTCATCGTTCCCAGATATTATTTGTTTGGACTGCAGTTGGTTTAGTCATCGGAATATTATTGGTTGTCGGATTGGATTTCATATATAAGTCATTTGTATGGAAGCCGAGATGGTGGAATGTGGAAGAGAGAGAAGTCATAAAATAAAAAACGCATAGCAAAAACACTATTGCCTTAACGCTGTCCAAAGTTCTGGAGGATTTGGAGGAAATGATTGCGAGCGAATTCAAAACGGAAATAGTTATGGACTTCGATAGTATCAGACAGTGGAAGTCACAATTCGAGGAATTTAAAATTTGATATATAGTTTCTATGGATAGCGTAATACTTAAAGAAATAAAGGTTAGTGGTAATCATGTGGATTATCACTTTGAGGCTACTGGTATTTTGAAACCATATTTTTCAACTAATACATTGTTTATTGAATATCAGGAAGATATGTCTATGGTTCCAGAATCAATACTTGCTGCTCCATTTGTAGCCAACATAATTCCGTTGATGTGGGCTACAAATACTATTCTATGGGTTAAGGAACTGGATCATACGTTTTATGAATCACTTATTCGTGTGTATTATGCCTACCAGCGCATGTACCCCCACTTTCCGTTGAAAGGTGATATCTTTCCTGGCAAGTTTATAGACAATCAATTAGATGTAAAACGGGAGTCACTGCTGTTGTATAGTGGCGGTTTGGACTCTAATTGTACGTATGTACGTATTCGTGACACAAAACCTTTGTTGTTCAATATACAAGGATGGTATAAGAGCCTGACGGATTTGGATGAAGCTGCAGATGCTGATATTCGTGATGTCAACAACTTTGCGAAACGTGAAGGAACAGACAGCTCGTCTGCAAAAAGTAACTTTGCTGTTGTAGTAAAAAGAACGGAGTGGGAAAAAAAGATACGTCCACAATTTGGTGACTCATGGTGGCACGGTTTCAATCATTCCATGGCATTTATTACCATCGCCATGCCTTTAGCATATAAACATGGCATCAAAAACATCTATATCGCCAGTTCTGTGCCTATGGGAGAATACGCTACGTGTGCTTCTCACATCACAACGGATAGCGAGTTTCGTTTTGCAGGAGTTGGCGGGTGCATACATGACGGGGCTGAATTGGTCCGACAGGAGAAAGTGCAAACAGTGGTGACATACCAAAAGACCACAGGCAAACCATATCCAATGTGTGTGTGTTCATTCAAGGGTCATAACTGTTGCGAATGTGAAAAGTGTTTCCGTACAGTTCTTGGACTTACAGCCGAAGTTGTAGATATCCGGGATTTCGGATTCTATATCGACAAACCCCTGAAAGAACACTGGGATGATGTGATGTCTCGTCGCGCTGGTTTATTGACCTTCAAATCAGATAGTAAAGTCCATTGGCCTTATATCATCCCTCGCTTGAAAACCAACTATGACAAGATGAATCAGGAACAAAAGGACTTTGTAGATTGGTTTCTTAACTTTGATTTCGACAAGGCCAGACGAGAGGGGTTAGTGAAATACTACATGAAGAATTTCTTTAAGATTTTGAAGAAAAAGCTGCATTTATGAGACCCCGCATCCTTTTCGTCGTGCAGTGCCTTGAAATAGGCGGTGCCGAAACTGTGCTCATAGGCCCGCTCAACACTATCGACTATTCCCGTTACGATGTTGACATATTCCTTCATTCCCATCATGGTGAGATGATGCCCTTTGTGCCGAAGGAAGTGAACTTGTTGCCTGAGATTCCCATTTATGCTCAAATAGAGCGTGTGACATCTATGTGCAGCCATCGCGTTATGAGGGCAAATCAGTAACCGTGCGAGAGGCGCAGATATTATACAAGCCCGTGGTTGTGAACAATTATCCTACGGCTTCCTCATAAATCAAGGATGGCCAAGACGGCGTAATCGTTCCGATGGACAACCAAGGCTGTGCTGAGGGCATTATCA
>JAFYJP010000161.1 GCA_017538085.1 Bacteroidales bacterium
GATACGCCAATAAAAGGACAAATGCCCAAAAACTGCGAAAGCACAACATTATTGACGAAAATCGATGAGATTATAATGATTATATATTTCATAGTGTCAGTTATTTAAGTTTTTTCACAAGCATATTGGCAAGAGCCATCAGAAATCCAAGACAAATAAAAGCACCTGGCGCCATGATGAACATCAGTGCACCGTCACCGCTGAATATCTTGTAGTTGAAAACTGACAGAGTTCCCAAGAACTCTCTTAACATGCCGAGTACAGTCAAGGCAATAGCATATCCTATTCCCATTCCAAGACCGTCAATTATTGATGACAAAACGTCATTCTTTGATGCAAATGCCTCGGCACGTCCGAGGACGATGCAGTTGACTACAATCAGAGGAATGAACAGTCCCAATGACTCATACAAAGAAGGAATGTAAGCCTGAAGCGTAAGGTCAACAATAGTCACGAATGTGGCAATTATTACAATGAACGCAGGAATTCGAATATCATCGGAAATAAAATTTTTCAGAAGTGATATGAACATATTCGACATCGCAAGCACAAATGTGACTGCAAGTCCCATGCTAAAGCCGTTGATGGCTGACGTGGTCACTGCAAGTGTCGGACACGTTCCGAGCACTAATACGAGTATTGGGTTTTCTTTCAGAAGACCTTTAGAAAAGTTTTGTAGTTGGTTCATTGATTGCCTCCTTTCTGGGAAAGATAAGTCTGATATGCAAGATCCATGGCACGGCAGTATGCACGTGATGAGATTGTTGCAGCCGTGATGGCATCAACATCTCCCCCGTCCTTTTTGACTTTAGGTGTGAAGGAAGAAAGGTTTTTACCAAACCATTGCGTAATAAAATGGCTTTCGGTATCGCCCATCTTTGCTCCAAGTCCCGGAGTCTCACCTTGTTTCAAAGGAACATCCTTTATGACATTGCCGTTTTCATCAAATCCTACGATGATTTCAATATATCCGTTGAATCCATTGTTGTCGTATGATTTCACAGCAGTTCCGATGTACTCTCCATCCTTATTGAAAGCCTTGTAAAATGTAAGGCTGTCTTCGCCAATGGCTGATTTCACCTTATATTCATCAAATCTGTCAAGTCCGGGGACAACATCGGAAATGGCCTTGTTCAACTTCATTTCCTGCACCTTGGCAATCGGTTCCTTTGTGATGATATACACCAGTGCAAGAAGAGATGAGGTTATTGCTGCTATCAGTCCGAGGACAATAACCATATTTGGGAGTGTAGATTTAAGCTTTTGCATTTTTCACCTCCTTTACTACGCCGAAACGATGAGGTTTGAAACCTCTGTTGATTAATGGAACAAATGCATTCATGATTAATATTGCGAATGATACGCCTTCAGGGTATGACCCGAAATCTCTGATTAATATTGTCAGAAGGCCGCAGCCTGCGCCGAAAACCAGCTTTCCGGCTGCTGTCATCGGTGAAGTCACCATGTCTGTTGCCATGAAAATGGCTCCCAGCATCATACCACCTACAACCAGATGATAATGCGGTGCAATGAATTTTGCAGGGTTAACAAGATAAAGAATGCCGGCAAAAACGAAGGCCGAACACAGAAAGGCTACCGGCACGTGCCATGTTATCACCTTTCTTATAAGAAGATATATACCTCCCACCAACAAAGCGAGTGCTGAAATCTCACCAATGGAACCACCAACTGTTCCCATAAAGTGATCCATAATGCTAAAGTTGCTGACAGCTTCGACACCGCCCTGCTTTATGGCTCCCAAGAATGTCGGACCTGTAAGCGCATCGACATCCGCAGAATTGATTCCGTTGAAAAACAAGGATCCTCTTGTTACCAAAGGTTTTGGCCACAAAGTCATCTGAACTGGAAATGATATCAGCAGGAACGCGCGTCCCACCAAAGCCGGATTGAAGATATTGTTGCCGAGACCGCCGAAAGCCATCTTCGCAATACCAATGGCCACCAAAGCCCCTATAACGATGCAATACCATGGTAATGAACTTGGTACGTTGAGTCCCAGGAGTATTCCGGTAACCACTGCCGACAAGTCGCCAAGTGTCGATTCCCTTTTCATCAGGAATTTCTCTATACACCATTCAAAGAACATACACGAAACCACTGACAGCAATAACACCTTCAAAGCGCCCCAGCCAAAACACAGTAACGACACGAATATCGCCGGAAGCAAAGCCAGGCACACATCCAGCATTATCCTACTAACAGATTCCTGCCCATGTACATGTGGTGAACCTGATACATTCAATAAACTCATAATTATTATTTCTTAATGTTTCTACTTCTAATTATTTGACCTACGGTACGTTTGCCTACTCGTATATAATCCACGAGAGGTCGGAACGATGGACATGTGAATTGACATGAGCCGCATTCTATGCAGTCCATGACATGTGCCTCTTCAACTTTATCCCAGTTCTGCAGCTTGGAATATGAAGCAATGAGATACGGTTCAAGCCCCATCGGACATGCTTCAAGACATTTTCCGCAACGGATGCAGTTCTGTTCCTCATGTCTCTGGCTCTCCCCTTTTGTCATCATCAGAACTCCGGACGTACCCTTTGTAACCGCAACATCAAGTGAGACAAGTGCCTTGCCCATCATAGGCCCGCCACTTATCACCTTGCCGCAGTTGTCATAGTCAGGATTCACTGCCTCAAGCAACTTGGAAATAGGAGTACCTGTTCGCACAAGGAAATTTGAAGGCTTTCTGACAGGATAGCCTGTAACAGTTACTATTCTCTCAAAAAGAGGTTGATTCTTCTGCACTGCATAATACGTGGCGTATGAAGTACCCACATTGTCAACCACACATCCAACATCGATAGGAAGTCTGCCCGAAGGGACTTCACGCCCAGTTATAGCTTTAATCAATTGTTTTTCAGCTCCCTGAGGATATTTCATCTTTAATGGAACCACTGTTATTCCTTCAACATGAGATGCTTTTTCTGTAAGCAATTCTATTGCATCAGGCTTATTGTTTTCTATACCGATGAATGCCTGATTCGTACCAAGAGCCTTCATCTGAATCTGAATACCGACAATGATTTCATCACTATGCTCCATCATCAGCCTATAGTCGGCCGTAAGGTACGGTTCACATTCCACACCATTAATAATAAGGTATTCTGCTGTTTTACCTTCAGGTATTGCATACTTCACATGAGTAGGAAATGCCGCACCGCCAAGACCGACGATACCCATTTCCTTCATCTTTGCAACTATCTGCTGCTTGTCAAGCTTGATTTCACTGATAAGCTCAGGTGAACGGTCTATGGATTCATTCCACTCATCACCCTCTACTTTGATGATTACAGTAGGGACTTTGTATCCGCTCGCATCTATCCATTCATCGACTTTATCGACAGTGCCCGACACGGAAGAGTGGATGTTTGCCGACATAAAACTTGAAGCTTCCGCGATAAGGTCACCGACTTTCACCTTGTCACCCTTCTGCACCACAGCCTTAGCAGGTGCACCGAGGTGCTGATTCAGGTAGATGTATGCTATTTCAGGAATCGGGAAGGTTTCTATTGCCGCATTACGCGATATTTTATTGTCAGGTGGATGAACGCCACCTTTTTTAAAGGTTTTCAACATGATTGGTATATTGATAAAATTAATTTTCTACATTTACAACATTCTGTGGGGTTTCAACCACTTTCTTAGGAGGGAAATTGACTGCGTGTATTGCACCTGTCGGACACTCTTCAACGCATTTTCTGCACATTTTGCATTTGTTGAAATCAATGTACGCATGATTCTTATCAAGAGAAATAGCCTCGAACGGGCATACCTTGACACACTTTCCACAACCAATGCAGGCATTGTCGCAGTTTTTCTTTGCGACAGCACCCTTTTCAGCATTGACACACGACACGAACACTCTGCGGTTCTTAGGACCTTTGTTTCTCAGTTCGATGATACTGCGAGGACATGCACGGGCACATGCTCCACAGCCAGTACATTTCTCGTCGTCAACGACAGGCAGACCTGTGGTCTTGTCGATTGATATCGCATCGAATTTACATGCACGGGTACAGTCGCCGCAACCTAAACAGCCATAACGACAGCCGCTTTCGCCTGCAAACAGCGAATTGGCGTATGCACATGACTGAATGCCATCATACTGCGACTTGGATTTGGCCGCAGCAAATGAGCCGGCACATCTGACAACTGCAACTTTCGGCACGGCAGCAACAGCCTCCACTCCAATAACGGATGCTATCTTTGTCATCACCTCATTGCCGCCGACCGGACATGAAGGTCCGTCAATATCGCCCCTTTTTACTATCGCCTCGGCTAAATTCCGACAACCAGCTAACCCGCAGCCACCGCAGTTGGCACCCGGCAACAGCGCAGCAACCTTACCTATTCGTTCATCTTCTTCAACCTTGAATTTCTGCGCTGTGAAATACAACAACGCAGCCGCTATCACACCTATCAAGGTGAGAGCGACAACAGCATAAATTAGGATACTCATATATATTTGTTTTGATTTTGCAAATATAACAATTATCTATCTATTCTTTACCCCAACAACTTGAGAATTTTTTAAAAAATTTTTTTCAAAAAAACGTATTATTTAAAAAAATGTATTACTTTTGCAACCGCTTTCAAACAATTGATTGAAACATCTCTTGGGAGTTTAGCTCAGTTGGTTTAGAGCATCTGCCTTACAAGCAGAGGGTCACAAGTTCGACTCTTGTAACTCCCAC
>JAFYJP010000162.1 GCA_017538085.1 Bacteroidales bacterium
AATAGCCATCACCACACTGCTTTCGGTGGCAGCAGTTGCCCAACCGAAATGCTATTGGGTTTTCCTGACAGACAAGAACGACACAGAGTTCGATCCATACACGTATTTCGACAGCAAAGCCATCGAACGTTACGAAAAATGCGGTGCATCGCTGTACGATATCAGCAACTATCCTCTCAACCGGAACTACACCGAGGAAATCAGCAGCTTGTCGGAAGAAGTAGTCGGCGAATCACGCTGGCTCAACGCAATGGGTATCATGGCAACTGATGAAAACATCGAAATCATCCGCAAGTTGAGTTTCGTCAAAAATGTTGAAGAAATAAGTTCCGACTACATTCTCGCATCCAATGAGACATATAATGCCGACATTGAAGAAGAATTGGAAATCCTTGCTAACAAAAGAATTCTTACTGACCAGGTCATCCGTTTTGGCGGACAGCATTTTATTGACAAGGGCATTGATGGGAAAGGACTTCGTATAGCAGTCTTAGACGGTGGGTTTCCATACGTGGACAAGCATGTGGCGTTTCAACATCTGCGTGACAATCATCAGATTATTAGCACATATAATTTCCCTAACCATCGCGAGGATGTCTATGGCTGGAACTCTCACGGTACAATGGTGCTGAGTTGCATTGCAGGCATCAAGGACGGCAAAAAATTAGGCTTGGCGACAGGAGCGGAGTTTTTGCTCGCCCGCACTGAAGTAAACGCTGAACCTTTCAAAGAGGAGGTCTGGTGGGAACAGGCAGTGGAATGGGCTGACAAGAACGGTGCAGACCTAATCAACAGTTCGTTAGGCTACGGCAAGGAACGTCACTACACCAAAGACATGGACGGCACATCATACGTCGCAAAAGCAGCCAATATGGCTGCACGCAAAGGGATCCTCGTCTGTTGCTCAGCCGGAAACGAAGGCGATACCAAATGGACGACAATTGTTACTCCAAGCGATGCCGACAGTGTGCTCTGTGTGGGTGGCATAGAATCTTACCTGAAAGAATACCGTCATATTTCGTTCAGCTCTTACGGGCCAAGCGCCGATGGCAGAATAAAGCCTAACGTCTGCGCCTTCGGACATGCAAAAGTTGCCAGTCCAACCGGCAGATTCACCGAAGCCGATGGAACATCTTTCTCAAGTCCGCTGACTACTGGATTCTGCGCCTGCGCATGGCAAACACGTCCAAACCTCACAGCAATGGAAATGAAGACAGAAGTCGAGAAATCAGGCGACCTATACCCTTATTACGACTACGCTTTCGGCTACGGCGTTCCCCAGGCAGCATACTTTACCGGTGACTACACCCAGCCACAACGCACATTCAATCTTATCGACAATAACGAAAGCATAACCATCCATTTTCTGAACGATGAAGGTCCGAATGAAGTCTTCGTGAACGTTGAAGGCGAAAACGGAATACTGCTCGGATATTACCAGCTCATCACCGAGGATTACAGCGACATAACCTACAGCAAAAAAGAACTCGGAAACGGAAAGAAAATCAATGTCTCATACAACGGTTTTTACGATTGCTGCCCAATCAGCAACAATAGCACGGAAAACGTGAAACTTTCAAAAAAAGACAATGCAATATATGCTTTACGCAACGACAACACGTTTCCGCCAAAATCTGACAGCAATAAACATTCAACTATTTTCTTCAGATACGGATATAATCTGCCCAATGCAATATGGGATGGTTACAGCAGAAATATAGCTTTCGGGGCACGGAACTATCTAGGCGGCAAACGATATCAGTTCGCATACGCATTTGGTTTCGATTTCTTCAAATATACGAGCAAATGCTTAGTCGGCAATGTTGACAAAACCCAAATTAACACCTCCTGCTTCGAATTGGAACTGCTGAATCACTTCATAATTGTTCCTAAAGGCTTTTATTTGGATTTAGGTGCATACGGTTCAGTTACATTGAGCCGAAAAGAAAAGTTAATCTGGGCATCTGATGATACAGCCTTACCTTACACCGGCAATTGTATTGTCACCTACACGAGAGTCAAAAACATCAATTGGTATCAATATGGCGTTATTGCTCGTGCCAGCTATGATTTCGGGCAATTTCTCACATTATCGGTATTTGGGACATACCGCCTGTCAAAAATCATCAAAAACCAGAGCCTCCTTCTTATGACAAACACCAATCCTTCGCCATGGAGCATAGGCATTGAGTTAGAATTCGGTTTGGAATAGGCAAGGGAACAAAAAAAGACAAAAAACAAGAGTCAACAGATTGAATAATTGAGTATTATTTCATGTTAAAAAAAATAAAAACCGCAAAAAATAAACATTATGGACAGGAGAGATTTTCTTAAGACATCGTTGACCACCATAGCAGTGGCAACTGCCACAAGGCTGACAGGTGCTGACAGCATCCGCAAGGCATTGAGCGAATACCAGCAATATTTCGGCAAAGACGTTGAAACACGCGGGAAACTTGGCTTCGGATTAATGCGTCTGCCAAAGAAAAACGGCGAAATAGACCTTGAAGAAACGAAGATGATGGTTGACATTTTCCTCAAATCAGGATTCACTTATTTTGACACCGCATTCGTATATAACGGCTCGGAGGAAGCCGCAAGGGAAGCACTCGTAAAACGATACCCGCGTAATAAGTACACCCTCGCCACCAAGCTGAATGTCCGTAAAGCCTCATCCGAAGAAGAGGCCAAAAACCAAATCTACATAAGCCTTGAACGCTTGGGAACCGATTATATCGACTACTATCTGCTCCACTCCATCATGGCCAACAACTACCAGCAATATAACGACTACCATCTCTGGGAGTATGTAAGAGAGCTGAAACAAAAAGGAATAATCAGACATTACGGTTTTTCATATCATGATGGTCCGGAACTTCTCGACAAAATACTCACCGAGCACAGTGACGTTGAATTCGTACAACTCCAAATCAATTACGCTGACTGGGATGACCCCGAAATACAGTCGAGAGCAAACTATGAAGTTGCCCGCAAACACGGAAAACAGATTGTAATAATGGAACCTATCAAGGGTGGCAAACTCGCCAATCCTCCGAAAAATGTATGCGACATCTTCAATGCTGTTAATCCAAACGTATCGTATGCCTCCTGGGCTATCCGCTACTGCGCATCACTTGACGGGATACTTTCCGTCCTTTCAGGAATGTCAACTTACGGTCAGATGATGGACAATGTCAGTTATATGAAAAACTTCAAGCCGCTCAATGAAAGCGAAATGACGGCAATCATCGAAGCGCGCAAAGAATTCAGCAAATCAGAGGAAATCCCATGCACAGCGTGCCATTACTGTGTTCCAGGTTGCCCGAAGGAAATAGCCATTCCTGACATGTTCAAAATCATGAACCGCCGTACCTCCACCGGCCTGCTTGAACAAACAGCCGCTGATTACAAGAAACTGACAGCAGGCAAAAGCAGCGCTGCCGACTGTATCAAATGTGGACAGTGCGAAAAGATTTGCCCTCAGCATATTAAAATAATCAGCGAACTTGAGAAAATCTCAAAGACATTTTTATAGATTAACATAACACTCTCATATTCAATAATATGAAAGAAACGAAAAAAGAAGGTCAGTTCCATATTGCCAAACTGGAACAATGGCTAATGCTGGGTACATGTATTTTAATGATGATGGCAGTCGCAATCAACCGCGACGGCAAACTCTTCGGGCATCGGATTGGTCAACAGCAGAATGTTGCCGCCGCAGTTCCTGTTGAGATTTCCGGCGACATCCGAATGTCGGGCGACACTATTGTAGTAAATACAACCTACTTGGGCAAAGACATACAGGGCTACAACGGTCCGATACCATTGGAGGTCTATATCTACAATGACAAGGTCGTATATGTAAAAGCGCTTGATAACATTGAAACTCCGCATTTCTTCGCAAGAGCATACGAAGGCCTGAAGGACAAATGGACCGGAATGCCGGTATCAAAAGCTTCCGAACTGGAAGTCGATGGAGTATCCGGTGCAACATTCTCCTCAAATGCCATAATTAAAAACGTACAGTTGGCACTCAATCACATGCAAGCATCAACTGTCTCAAAAACCGGCTCTGAGCTTTCAACGCATATAAAACCGAAGTTCATCATCGGTCTCATTGTCGTACTGATGGCAGCAATTCTGCCACTTTTCATCAAAAACAAATGGTACGTAATCATCCAAATGTTACTCAATATCGGAGTACTTGGAATCTGGTGCGGCACATTTGTCTCTTATACATCAATGGTAACCTTCCTTTCTGGCGGATTCCACTGGGCATATCTGATACTCATAATTATGATAATCGTAGCATTCATCTACCCTCTCTTTGGCAAGAAGCAGTATTACTGCACAAATATATGTCCATTCGGCTCACTGCAGCAGTTAATGGGTTATTGTTCGAAGAAAAAAATCAAGATGAACGTCAAGCTTATCAAAGGATTGGAGTGGTTCAGACAGATATTATGGGCAGTTCTCATGCTCTGCCTGTGGTTAGGCGTATTCTTCGAATGGATGGATTACGAATTGTTCACGGCATTTCTGTTCCAGACAGCATCACCAGTAATAATCGCCTGTGCAATAGTCATTGCATTACTGTCGATTTTCATTTCAAGGCCATACTGCCGTTTCATCTGCCCTACTGGTACACTCATAAAAACCTCAGAATTAAGCAAATAAACACTTTCATACAAAACAAGACAATTCTAAGCAAAATGAAAAAGACAAGTATCTTATGTATAATATTAGCGGCAGCAGTGGTTCTGCTATGTGCAAAACTGGCTTTAAACAACAGCAAAAGCCAAGCAAACCAGGATAAAGTGACAAACATTGAAGACGCAACATACAACAGCATTATGACACGCACTTCAATACGCAAATTCCAGGACAAAGCCATAGAAAGTGACAAAATCGAGAAACTGCTGAGAGCCGGAATGGCTGCGCCAACCGCTGTAAACAAACAGCCGTGGCATTTTGTTGTCATTACAGATGCTGATATCATGAAAAATGTCTCACGTCAAGGGGCAGGCGCACCATTGGGAATTGCCGTCTGCGGTGACATGG
>JAFYJP010000015.1 GCA_017538085.1 Bacteroidales bacterium
GCTGAAGCTATTGTGAACAACTATCCTGACAGTGGCATAATAATGCTGACACCATATATTAATATCTTTGATGATGTAAACGGTTGTCCTGATTTTGGTGCTGTATCCGAGGAGCAACGTGCAAGATATTGTCTGTTGATGAATACGGCATTATATAAGACTAACAGCCTTGAATCGGACACACTTGTCAATAACGCTGCTAAATATTACCTCTCGAAAAATAAGGACAACGATTATTACAAGGCTCTTACTTATTTGAATTTGGGATTCTATTATTTTGCTGTCAATAAATATGAGTATGCTGTTGCAAGTTATTATAATGCACTTACCACTTCACAAAGACTGAAATCAGTTGTTCCATATAAACTTAATTTTCTTCTTTTTTCGATATATGCCAATCTTGGAATAATTTATTACAATGAGGATTTTTTGGAGGATGCGATAAATATGCACAAAAATGCATATAATTATGCCTCATTGTTGCTTGACGATTATCGAATGTCCATACAGTTATCCGCAATAGCAAGAGATTATTATTATTTCGGCCAGTTAGACAGTGCATTATATTATGTAAATGAAGCATTGATATTATTTGACATGTCTGAAGACAAGGTCAGCTTTCATGCTATAGGTCTGAGCGAAATATTGTTAACTCAATGTCTGTGTTACAGAGATGAAGGTAAAATTGAATCTGCTTTTTCCAGCGCATATACCGCTTATCAGTTATTTCAAAATATGGATTTATATAGCAACAGTCTTACTACTGGTAGTATAATCATACAGTTGGGTGAATTATCAATGATGAAAAACGATATTGCTTCGGCGAGATATTATTTTAATTCACTTATTACGAGTCAGTTTGAATGTCTGCGTTGGGATGCCAATATGAATTTGAGCAAAATAGCTGATGAAATAGACCATGATGATGAACAGGCTCTGCTTTATTATAAGGAAGCTATGAATAATAAGAACCAGTGTGATGAATCGTTCAATGAACTTGAAACACTTCGTGAAAAGAACAGATACGAATTTCAGAGTCAGAAGGCCATAGTTGAGTCTAAACACAGGGTTCGTGTCCTTTCAATCATACTTGTTTCTTTCGCAATCATTATTGCTATTCTTGTGGCTGTAATAATTCTTAACAGGCGAATGCAGCTCAACAAGTTGGAAAATGAGAAATTGAAGAATGAAGTTGACCTTATGGAGCATCAGATTAATTCCTTGGTCAGGGAATTGGAAAATCGTACGGAAGAATTTGAACGCAACCATAATGACAAAACTTCCGAAACGCCACAGACAAATGCCGAATTGAGTGAGGTGTTTACTGCATTGATAAACTCAAGCATGGTGTATAAGAAGGCTAAATCCATAGAGAATGACTGCTCTGAAAAAATCAAGTATATGCTTACTGAAGAGGACTGGAATGATTATGTGAGATATGTCAATTTGGTAAACGATCATTTCGTTGATAAAATCATTTCAGCAAATCCTGATTTGATGAAATGGGACATAAGAGTGTGTTGTATGATAAAGAACAAATTCAGTCGTGCCGTCATAGCGGAGTTGTTGGGTATAGAATTGAAATCTTTGCGTCAGAAAGTGTATAGGATGAAAACTAAACTGAATCCCAACATCGAAAATACTGATTTGAATATTAGACTTGATGACATATTAAAGCAGTTTTAAAGGTTGAATAATATTTTTTATGAAAATAATTAATTGACAATTAAATAATTAAAAATCAAATGAAACAGAATCTATTACTTTTAACAGTTGTGTGCCTGATGCCGATATGGAGTCATGCACAGTCATTACAGACATCAAACGTTGACAAGGTTTCAGATGCCAATATCTCATTGTCTGAAAGCAGAATCAACCATTCATCATCCTCTTATTTGGTTAACGAAGGATTTGAGAATTATGAAGTTGGGATATTCGAGCCAGTTTATCCGTGGTCTGTTGATTTTTGGCATGGATTAACTAATATATCTGAAAATCATGCATATACAGGCGAAAAATCATTAAATGTCAAATCGGATGATAACATATTTTGTGATATGGGTGGTTTAACCTCCGGACACTATGTGTTGAACATGTACTGGTATCTTGAACAAGATCAGTGGGCATATACGCAAATTTTAAAAGATAATTTTTGGTCGTGTGAGGTTTATATATATAGTGCGGATTATGCATGGATAAATATACCAGATAAAACAGGAGACATATTTCAGAGTGTTCATTGGGATAATGTTGAATATGACACATGGTTTTCACTGACCTTCGACATTGATTTGGACAACGACTGGATTGTTTTTTCAGTAAACAATGAGATGGTGGCAGGATGGCAGTTTTCATTATCAATGTGGGGAGACCCGAGTTTAAAAAAGTTGAGTACAATAGAATTTGACGGTGATATGAAGAAACATGGTGATGGCTCAAAGCCACAACTTGGGGATTTTTATATAGATGATGTCACCCTGATTGATGTCAATGGAGGTGATTATTATCCTGTCGAAAATCTTGTTTCGCAGGTAAGTGCTGATACGGTAACATTATTGTGGAGCGAGCCGCAAGGACAGCCATCCTCGTATTTGGTTAACGAAGGACTTGAGAATTATGAGGTTGGGCTATTCGAGCCGGTTTATCCATGGTTCGTTGAATATGACATTTATGATGTCAATATATCGGATAATCATTCACATACAGGTGAAAAATCATTGAATATTGAGGGAGACATTGATCAAATATTTTGTGATATGGGAGGATTAACTTCCGGACATTATGTGTTGAACATGTACTGGTATCTTGAACAGAACCAGAGGGCATATATGGAAATTGATAAAGAGGGATCGGAAGTTGGTTCATGTGAGGTTTTTATATTCAGTGCGGATTATGCATGGATAAATATACCAGATGGATCAGGAGAGAAATTTCAGAGTGTCCATTGGGATAATGTTGAATATGACACATGGTTTCCACTGACTTTCGACATTGATTTGGACAACGACTGGATTACATTTTCGGTAAACAATGAGATGGTGACAGGATGGCAGTTTTCATTATCAAACTGGGGCGGAAATGGTTTAATAAAATTGGATAGAATAGAATTTGATGATAATATGAAGTTTTATTATTCTTTTTATATAGATGATGTCACCCTGATGGATGTCAATAGAAATAAGGATGTAGTAATTGGATATAATGTCACTCGTGACGGTGAATTGGTTGGCACAACTGATGATACATCATTTACCGAAACTGGATTGACAAACGGAACTTATAATTATTGTGTTACTGCAGTATATTCGGAAGGTGAATCGGAACCTGTATGTGTCGATGCTATAGTCGATTATTTGTTGGTTGGCGATGCCAACGGTGACGGTGATGTAAATGTAGCTGATATTTCAACTATTGCTGCTCATATCGTTGGGTATAATCCAAGCCCTTTCTATTTTGAAAACGCAGATGTAAATGGAGATGGAATAATAAATGTTTTAGATATTACTGCATTAATTTATAAAATATTTTCCGAGAAAGGTACCTGCTAACCCGTTGGTGGTGAACGTACGTGGGCAATGAAGGTTGTCAATAATAAATAGAATTGATCATATAATAATTTTAGTGTTTCAAGGCGGGATGAATTTTGGTTTGTCCCGCCTTGATTTTTTTATGATTCGAATGTTCGTTGAAAGGAAGACTGTTTGCGATATTGTCGGATGATGAAAATTTCTTATTTTTGCAAAATCCGCCTTCTGACGGATTGCGGCTTTAAGAAGCACTTCAGAATGTATGTTGTGTGATGTCAACACTTTGGAAACAATATTAAATAATTGATAATGAAAAGACTAATAATGGTAATAAGCCTGCTTGTGTTTTATGGCAGCGCATTTTCACAGACAATCGTAAGACAGTTTCTCGTTTCTGCTCCTTATAAGGTCAATATGCCTTTTATGTCCGACAGCTCGGATGTGAACAATAAAAAATACGATGTCAAGAACCTGTTGCAGAATAATATGTCAATGAATGAAATACCTGCTTCGGTTGTTGCCGAGGCTGACGAGGATGGAAAGATTCACCTTGATTCAGAAGGCGAATATTCCCTTTCCACAGTGTCGTTTTACATCAATTCCGACCATTATTCCAAAGGTAAACTGGAAGTCTCCGCACCGTTTATGTTTCATGTTTATGTTGATGGGGAGAAGATGAAATCTGAAAAGAATGTGTCTGACACTGTCTATGCCGTCAAAAATGATTTGGAACTGCTGCCTCAGCGTTGTGAAGTTCAGATAAAATGCCTGCTTTCATCAAAGGATACCCTGGAGCCGACTTTGTCGGCAATGGTCAGGGCAGACAACAAAAATGCTGTAATCACGGCAGGTGCTGATTTGAAGATGCGTTATACCATTCTCAATATGCTAAACGGCAAGAGTGTGTATGATGTCTCTATGTCGAATAACGGCAAATATTCCATGATTAGGGTTTCTGATGCCAAGGAAGGCAATACTGAGAGATACACAATGCTGTTGGAATCAGCAAACGGCAAATTGATGTCCGGTAAAAGTGACTGGCTCAAAAATGCACATTGGATGCCTGTAAGCAACAAATTGTATTATGTCACTAAAAATAATGATAAACGGGCTTTCGTGACGGTTGACCCTGTGACTATGGTCAAGGAAACTGTCTGTGAAAATATCCCGGATGGATATTTTGTGGTTTCGCCAGATGAAAAAACACTGCTGTATTCAATAATGGAAAAAGGCCCGGACTCTGACAAATCATTGAAACGTTTTGCCAATCATGACGATATTATCAAAGGATGGAGAAACCGTTACAATATCTTCAAATTCGATTTGACTTCGGGTAATTATGAAAGGTTGACGTATGGTAACAGAAATATGTCGATTAGCTCTATCAGCCATGACGGACGTTATTTAATCCTCACTTACAGCGTTGATAATGACACACTTTATCCGTTTTCATTTACAAATGTTTTCATAATGGATTTACAGACAAGTGCCATAGATACATTATTTTACAATGAACCATATCTGAAGGATGTTGAGTTTTCTCCTGATGACAGCAAACTGATGATTTTCGGTGGACCTGAGGCTTTCGGTAAAATCGGATTTGATGCCGGGGATGAACCTGTTGGAAATGATTACGATACGCAGATTTTCATCTATGATATTGCAAATAAGGAAATCAATCCGATTACAAAACACTTTAACCCTTCGGTAGGTTCCGCTGTTTGGAACGGAAGTGACAATATGCTGTATGTGTTGGCCACAGACAAGGATTGTCAGCATATTTTCAGGATGAATCCGGAGAACGGCACATACGTCATGCTTGACATTCCGGAGGATATGATAGCGAGAATGTCTGTTGCCAAAAACAGTTCCGAACTGGTTTGTGCGGGACAGAGTCTGACGAATGCCGACAGGGCTTATTATTATAATGCCAAGAAACAGAAGGCATTATGCATCCTTGACCTTTCGGCTGAAAAACTTAAAGATGTGGAATTGGGAGAGGTGAAGGATTGGAACTTTAATTATACCGACGGCACTGAAATTACTGGATTTTACTGCCTTCCACCTGATTTCGACAATTCAAGGAAATATCCGCTTATAGTGTATTATTATGGCGGGACAACCCCTACGCAGCGGAAACTTGAACTGAGATATTCCGTGCAGATGTTCGCGGCACAGGGGTATGTGGTCTATGCCTTGAATCCGAGCGGTACTGTGGGATACGGACAGGAATTCAGCGCACGGCACGTTAATGCGTGGGGAGACCCTACTGCCGATGAGATAATTTACGGTTCCAAGCTGTTCTGCCGTCAGCACAGTTTCGTAGATTCCACTAAGGTGGGCTGTATAGGTGCAAGTTATGGTGGTTTCATGACACAGTATTTGCAGACAAAGACAGATTTCTTTGCTGCCGCTGTAAGTCATGCCGGCATCAGTGATCTTGCGAATTACTGGGGCATAGGAAACTGGGGTCCAGGCTATTGCTCTGTGGCAAATGCGGGCACGTATCCTTGGAATGACCCGGATTTCTTCACTGAACACAGTCCGCTTTACAATGCCGACAAGATAACCACACCGCTGTTATTGTTGCACGGTAATTCAGACACCAATGTCCCTGTCGGCAACAGCATCCAGCTTTACAGTGCCTTGAAAATATTAGGCCGTCCGGTTGAACTGATTCTTGTTGACGGTGAGGACCATCATATCAACAAATATGAGAATCACCTCCAATGGCATCGGACAATATTGGCGTGGTTCGCCAAATGGCTGCAAGACGACGACTCCTGGTGGCAGTCGATGTATCCTGACAGAAATTTGTAATTAAACGTACGATTTCACTGCATTCTCTTCGCCGATAATCCACACGGTGTCGCCTTCTATCATGATGAAATCTGGACTTGGATTCATGAAAGCCTCACCGCCACGCTCTATACCTATCAGCATACAGCCTGAGTTGCGCATGTCAACCATCTTCAGTGACTTGTTGGTAAGCAGCGAATCCGCAGTTAATACCGCCTGCTGTACTTTGGTTGCGTCCTTGTTGCGTGCTGTCTCCTCTTCTTTGGAAGCCTCCAAAGCGCTCATGAATGATTTTATCTGACTGCCTGTTCCAACTACTAATATTTGGTCGCCAGGATAAAGATAGTCGTTAGCCGATGGTATGTTGATGATTTTGTTGCCTCGTGTTATCTTGATTATATTGACCCCGTATTTGCTTCTGATAGGAATATCTTTAAGCTGCTTGCCCATGTGCATTGAATTTTGGGATACTGTAACTTGTTCGATATGAATATCATAGCCTTCAAGTTTCTCTTTTATTGAAGAAGTCATAGGTTTCTGCATTCTTTCAAATTTCTCTTTTTCGCTCAAATTCTCAAGAAAACGCTGTTCCATTCTGTTCATCTTTTGGATGTTTTTGCGCGCCAGAATCAGCAATGTGCTGATGCCGATTATGAGCAGAAGAATTATCCACCATGACAGATGGAAATAATGGAAAATGACACTCAGAACGAATGTCACGGCAATAAAAATCCTCAATAGTATAAGAGCAACGAGAATGCCTTTGTTGGGCTGGTCGTTGTTCCATAATGTCTGGAACAGTTCCTGTTGCTTGCCAGTTGACATTATCAGTCCAATGATGAAAGGCGACATGACAGCGAGGGTTATGCCAGCACATATAAAATTTATAGTCAGCTTGCTCGCTGAGGTAAGATGTTCTGTAATAAAGTCTTTGAGATAGATGTCTGATGCTGTGTATATTGCAATGAGAAGTACCGAATATGTGACGACACGTATGCCGTACATCGTAAGAAGTTGCTTCCATTCGCTTTTCTTTGTTGGAGTTTTGTTTGTGCTGACAGCCGGTGTAAGGCGGCTTAAAATGTTCTGTGGCAGCTTTTTCGACAGCCAGATGCTGAGCGGTTCTGCCATTTTCATATAGTAAGGGGTTGTGAATGTGGTTATTACAGATACAGCAACTATAACCGGATAAATAAACTCGGAGATGACGCCGAGTGATGAGCCGAGTGAAGCTATGATGAATGCAAATTCACCGATTTGAGCAAAGCTGAATCCTGCACGTATTGACGAATGCAGTCCTTTGCCAGAAAGCAGCACACCTGTAGTGGCAAAAAATGGAAGTATGGTCAATACAACCAATATCAGTATGAGGATTGGCTTCCAGAATCGGATTATTACCTGTGGGTCAACAAGCATACCTACTGAAATGAAAAATACCGCTCCAAACAAGTCCTTGATGCCGCTCGTCAGATTCTCAATACGTTCACCTTCAATGGTTTCCGATAACATTGAACCCATAATGAAAGCTCCGAGTGCAGATGAAAATCCCACAGAGTTGGCAATGATTGCCATACCGAAACACAGTCCTATCGACAACACCGTCAGCATCTCATCATTGAAGAATTTTCGTCCCCATTTGAGTAATGACGGGATGACAAACATCCCGACCAAAAACCATAGTACTATGAAGAACAATAGTTTAAGTAGCGCCCATAGCATTTCTCCGCCGGCAAATTTCTGACTTACTGCCATCGTTGACAAAAGGACCATCAAGATGACAGCGAGCAGGTCTTCCACAACCAGTGTTCCGAAGACGACTTCAGTGAACGGCAGTTTTTTCATGCCGAGGTCGTCAAATGCCTTGATGATGATTGTAGTGGAGGACATAGAAAGCATGCCTCCGAGAAAAATACATTCCATGTTAGTCCAGCCCATCAGCTTGCCCAATCCCAAGCTTGTGACGAACATTCCGATAAAGATGGTTCCTGCGGTTATCAGTGCGCTGCTCCCCACGTTGAGAAGTTTTTTGAAACTGAATTCCAGCCCAAGACCGAAGAGAAGGAATATGATGCCTATTTCTGACCATTGTTCCACGGATTCAGCCCCGATTGCATGAGGGAACAAACCGAGATGAGGCCCCACAAGCAAACCGGCAACTATATATCCCAAAATGAGAGGCTGTTTTAGAATTTTGAATATCAGCGTTGTGATGCCTGCTGTGATGAATATTACGGCGAGGTCGTAAACTAATTCCAGATTTCCTTCCATAATGTGGTCTGTTAAATGTTGAAACTGCTTCCGCCGAGAAATTCCCTGAGCAACGATGTTGATGGTATTTCTTTGTCTGAGACGGCTGTGAAATAATGTATGAATGTTAATAGTCGGTGTGCTTCGCTGTATTCCGGACAATTCTGCGGAACTGTTGCCAGAATCGGTTCGGCGTGAGAACGCAATACTGCAAATTCAAGCAGATATGCGGAGTTGAACATGGCATCTGCATTCTCCATGTATGGATATATCCATTTTTCTTCAGCATCGAGTACACTTGGCCATTGTCTTATCGTTTCTGTCGCAGTAAACGAATTGTTATTGTAGTCGCGGACAATACGTCTCAACAGTCGGTTGTCACTCGTTGGTATCCAGTTATGATTGTCCAATGCGTTGTTTGTCAGTGTGTTGATGAATATTCTGTATTTGTATTTATCCGGAATTTTAGATGTGAGTTCAGGATTCAGGGCATGAAGGCCTTCAAGCAGAATGACAGTGCTTCCTTCTATGTTGAGTCGCTTTCCGTTGTATTCACGCTTTCCGGTTGTGAAGTTGTATTCCGGAACTTCAACTGTTTTTCCGTGCATCAGTGCAACCAGGTCCTCCTGTAATTTCGCATGGTCCACGGTGTCGAAATTGTCGAAATCGTATTGGCCGTTTGGCAGACGTGGAGTTTCCACTCTGTTGACGAAATAGTCATCGGTGGATAATGACAGCGGTCTTAAACCGCAGGCTTTAAGTTGGATGCTGAGGCGGCGGCAGAATGTGGTCTTGCCGCTGATGCTCGGACCTGTAATCAAAACCAATCTTACAGGCTTTTCGGAATGGAACCGTCTGTCGATGGATTCGGCTATCTGAACTATCTTCTTTTCCTGCAAGGCTTCAGCAACCTGTATCAACTCCCTTGCATGACCTGCCTGACAAGAGTGATTAACATCTCCAACAGTGTTTAGTCCCATGATGATATTCCACCGCAGATTCTCTGTAAACATAGAGAAAACCTTTGGATGTCTGATGAAAGGAGATAGTTGGTTGGGGTTATGTTTGTCGGGAATGCGGAGCAGAAATCCATTGTGAAATGGTTGCAACTTCCAGACTTTCAGATAACTTGCTGATGGGACAAGACGTCCGTAGTAGTAATCTACCGTATCACCCAAAGTGTAGTAATCTGTATATACTTGTCCGCTGGTTTCCAACAACTTGACCTTGTCATCATAACCTCTGTCACGAAATATCCTCAAAGCTTCTTCTCTCTGAACCTGGTAACGGTGGAAAACCATGTCCTTGTTGACTATTTCGGTCATACGGCTGCTCAGCGTTTGGATGTCCTGTTTGGTAAGGGGACTGCCATCAGCCTTGTGAAGATTACAGAATAATCCTCCTGATATTTGTAGTTCAACGAAGAGTCTGCAGTTGGGGAATATGTCGTTTGCAGCTTTGTAGAGAAGGAAACACAGCGACCTGCAATAGACTCGCAGACCGCTTGCCTCGCGTGCATCAAGAAATTCCACGTCCTTATTAGTGAAAACGCGGAATTTAAGTCCCTGAGACACGTTGTTGACCTTGGCGGAGATAATTTGAAATGGCTGGTCAAACGTGAAATGGGGGAGCATTTCCTGCAGAGAGGTGCCTTCGGTGAAATTCTTGGTGGTCTTGGTGTTTTTGCAATAAATCTGTATCATGGTTCTAATATGGACATAAGTTCAGTCAGTGAACTGATAATATACGTTGGTCGTGCATAGCTGTCGGGAACAGGCTGCTTTTTTCTGTTTACCCAAATGCTGTCAATGCCTGCATTGAAGGCGCAAACGACATCGTTGTTGAAGTTGTCGCCGATATATACGCTTTCAGACGGCTTGGAGTTTGTCAGCTTGAGTGCAAATTCAATAATTCCTGGATTCGGTTTCTGTACGTTGGCATTTTCAGAGGTTATTATCTTGTCGAAATAATCGTAAAGTCCTGACAATTTGAGCTTTTTGATTTGCGTTTTCTGAAATCCGTTCGACAGGATGTGCATTTTGAAGCGATTTTTCAGTTTTTCGAGCACTTCGTGAGTTTCGGGAAAAGTAATGGCCTTGGTAGGCAGAATGTCAAGGTACCGGTCGTTGATTTCAAGACTTTTCTCATCATCGATTTCGAGGTCAAGTTCATGGAAGGTGTTTTTGAAACGTGAAATTTTCAGTTCTGAAATGGATGTCAGTCCCAGTTCGAATTTGTTCCATGCCAGCGTGTTGTTTTTCTCGTAAATGTCATGAAACTGTTGGTAAGGGCAGCCGCATAATTCTTTGATGTTGTAGATGTTGTATATGTCAGCGATTGTAAGCTCGGAACTTTCGCTGAAGTTCCATATCGTATTGTCGAGATCAAAGAATAATGTGGTGTATTTCATGGCATGTCAGTTGAAGTGTTTTCCTTGGAATGAGCCTGTGTCGGCAAGGTGTTTTTCGAATTTCTGCAGGACGGTGTCATATTTTACGAACCCCCATTGCGATGGAACTGCAAGAAACCTTTGTGGCACTTCGCTGGCGATACGCTCAATGGCTATGTCGGGTCGAAGCTGTTCTATGAATTTGGTTATAGTGTCGATGTATTCGTCAAGGCTGAACAGGTGGACTATATCGGGATTTGATTTGTATTCGTCAGCCAGTCTGGTTCCACGCATTATCTGCAGTTGGTGAAGTTTGAGGGATTCTATTGGCAGGGCTGAAATCACCTTGGCCTCATCTGTCATCATTTCGGGCGTTTCTCCCGGAAGTCCGAATATCAAATGTCCGCCCGAATGAATATTACGTTTTGCTGTTTTTTCAAAGGCTGTGGCAGTGGTTTCAAAGTCATGGCCTCTGTTTATCTTTTGCAGTGTTGAATTATAGGTTGATTCTATTCCGTATTCTATCTTAACGAAGTAGGATTCAGATAGTTGTTGCAGGTAGTCGAGTTTTTCGTTATCGATGCAGTCGGGTCGGGTGGCAATGATGATTCCTATTATATTAGGATGGCTAAGTGCTTCCGAGTAGATTTTTTTCAGGTTGTCAATGTGCTGATAAGTGTTTGAAAAAGTTTGAAAGTAGGCGAGATACTTTGTGTTTGAATTGTTTTTGTGCGAGCGGTTCTTATGGAATGCTATCCCGTCATCAATCTGTTGTGTTATTGAGGTTTTGTTATTGCAGTAGGATGGATTGAAAGCCAGTCCGTTGCAGAAGCTACATCCACCAACGCCGGAAGTCCCGTCACGGTTTGGACAGGTAAATCCGGCGTTGACAGATAGCTTTTGCACTCGTTCTCCTAAGAGATTACGTAAATAATCGGGATAAGAACAATAGTGCAAGTGTTTGGCTTTTTATTGGTTAGTAACCTTTTCGAGCCATTTGACCATACCGAACATGATGCACATGGCTATTACGCAGATGACTAAGAATACAGCCCAGCATTGCCACAGTTGTGGTAACTTGTTGTAGAAGATAGGTCCCAGCATGATGAGCAAGTTGCCTATTGCTGTAGCGCTGAGCCACAGTCCTTGGCAAATACCCTGAATGTGCTTTGGAGCAATCTTTGATACAAATGAAAGTCCCAATGGGGAAATGAACAATTCTGCAACTGTGAGGAAGAAATACACCACGAGCATTACCCATGGTCCGGTCTTCATTGCAGTTTGTTCTGCAGTGCTGAGGGCGCGGAATGAATCTCCTGAAGGATAACCGTGGATGGAGCTGAGAATAGTAAGGAACAGATATGCACATGCTGTGATTCCCATGCCGAGGGCTATCTTGCGAGGTGTTGATATCTTGCTGCCTCTCTTTGTCCCGAATATCCACATGATTAATGGTGTCAGAAGAATGACGAGGCATGGATTGACACATTGCCAGATTTCCGGTGCTATTGCTTCGGAGTTGACGAAGTCACGTGCAAAGAATGACAGTGATTCGCCGTTCTGGTGGAATGACATCCAGAAGAACACGCAAACGCCGAGAACTGCATACAGACCTGCCATACGCTGTTTGATATCCTTTGCCATAGCTGCTTTTTCAGCTGCTGTGTATGTGACTTCTTCTGCTTTTGCAGCAACCTTCTTTTTAGGATCAGGCATCACGTTCTTTGTGCTGACAAAGATGATGAATGAAATGAGCATTGCGCAAACTGATGCGATAAATGAGAAATGGACACCTGTGTTGAAGGTTGTCAGATAATTTGTACATGCAGTAGCCATGTCTGACATTCCATTCGGATTGCATTGAGCCATCAAAGTGTTGAGGTTGTCCATTGCCTGTGGAGTGGCGTTTATTGTACCGTCAAGGAACTGATGACAGAGTGCAGGAAGACCTGCATTGTATGTCATTCCCTTTACACCGAGCCACCACTGACGCAGTACTGGCGCGATAAATGGTGCTACGACACCGCCTATGTTGATGAATACGTAGAAAATCTGAAATCCAGGGTCACGTTTTGCCTGTGCTGCCTTGAGGGCTTCAGGACCCTTCTTTGCTGCTTCAGCTTCAAAATTGTCATAAAGCTGTCCTACAATTGCCTGAAGGTTGCCTTTGAAAAGTCCGTTACCAAATGCGATTACAAATAAAGCAAAACAGGTCAAACCAAGTATCCATCCTTTGCTTCCGCTTGTTGCCATGATTGGGATGGACAGAATGACGTAACCGGCTGCCATCGTAAGCAGACCGGCTTGAATCGTGCCTTTGTAGTTCTGCAAACGGTCGGCAATGATACCTCCCGGCAGACTTAACACGTAGATGGAGAAATAAAAAATACTGTAAATGATACCTGCCACATGGTCCGGAATACCGAATTTCGAACAGATGAACAGTACCAGTACAGCATTCATGATGTAGTAGCCGAAACGCTCTCCCATGTTGCTTAATGCAGCTGCAATAAGCCCTTTGGGATGCCCGTTTTTAGCCTCTCTGACATAGAGAATTACTGCCACTATAACTATTATAGCGACAATAAGCATTACCCAATTTAGAGTTGTCATGATGTTTTGATTTGTTATTTGTTATATTTTAGTTATAAAATCAACTCATATCTGCAAAAATAATCTTTTTTTCTCTTTTTCTTTTATTAATAATCTACTTTTTTTGTTTTTTTGTTGCCGTCTGAGTTTTTGTGTTTTCGTTTGTTTGTAAAGACAAGGGAAATGTATATTTTTGCATTGAATATTTTTAATGGTTTCATTCAATGTGTATCAAACGTAATTCATTGGCGTCATTGGCGTTGGCTGTCCTGATTGCATCTGTTTCCACTTCTTGCGGACATAGCCCCAAACGTGTCGAACTAAAAGGCAGGGCTCAGGGAACTTATTATTCTATAATATATTACACCCCTGATGCCACCAATTATAAAGCCGAAATCGACAGCATTTTGAACGACTATGATATGTCAATGTCAGTCTATAATCCGAAGTCGTTGGTGTCATGCATCAATTCAGGTGATACGACTGCAGTGGCTGACAAATATCTGTTGGATAATCTCAGACTTTCCGATTATATGTATCATGAAACGGGCGGAGCTTTTGACGTGTCAGGTGCCCCGCTGTTCGATTTTTGGGGATTTGGTTCCGGCAATTCGGACTTTATGACGAAAGTGGCAAATCCTCAGGAACAGGATGAGGAAGTGAAAAAGCTGCTTGAAATAATCGGTTTTGATAAGGTGAGTTATGATACTGTTACAGGAAGAGTTGGTTTTACCCAACCTGGTATGAGATTGAATTTCAATGCAATAGCTCAGGGGTATTCTGTCGGTGTCGTTTGCAGATTCCTTGATTCGAAAAATATTGACAACTATTTGGTTGAAATTGGCGGTGAGGTCTATGCCAAGGGAAGAAATGCTTCCGGCAAGATGTGGCGTGTTGGCATAGAACAGCCTGCTGATTCTTCTGAAAGTCCGCAGAATTTCAACGAGGTTATTGAAATAACCGACAAATCGGTAGTGACTTCTGGCAATTACCGCAAATATTACATCCTTGACGGCAAACGTTATTCGCATACTATTGATCCACGGACAGGCTATCCTGCCGACAACGGAGTGTTGAGTGCTACTGTCATTCACGATGATCCGGCATACGCTGACGCTTGGGCTACTGCCTTCATGGTTGTCGGTTTGGATGAGGCTAAAAAAATATTAAGCCGTCACCCAGAGATGACGGCTTATATAATTTATTCCACCGATGATGGTTACGGGGTATGGCGTAACGACAAATAAAATCGTTGTCTATATGCCTATACAGATACCCAGTCCCAATGCTGTTTTCAGCAAGTCCGTATCCGGAGTCACCCTATTGAGTTTTTCAATGGCTTCCTTAATTGGGACGTATGTGATTTCGTTGTTCTTGTACGAAACCATGTTGCCGAATTTCTTTTCGAGAACGAGTTCGAAAGCTTTGACGCCGAAACGTGAGGCGAGTATTCTGTCGTAAGCGTTTGGAATACCTCCGCGTTGCAAGTGTCCAAGGACTGTTGTGCGGATGCTGTATTCGCAGCCTGCTGCTTTCAATTCCTTTTCAAGCTGGAATCCGATTCCGCCGAGAACCCTGTTTTCATAGCCCGGTTCCGTGCTGAGCTGTGCAACGTTGTAGCCGTTGATGCTTCTTGCGCCTTCGGAAATCACGATGTTGACAAAACCTCTTCCTTTGTGGAAGCGGCTTTCAATCTTTTCCATCACCTTGTTGATGTCATACGGAAATTCAGGAAGCAGGCATATTTCAGCACCGCCGGCGATGGCTGAATGAAGAGCAATCCATCCTGCATCACGTCCCATGACTTCAAGAATCTGCACCCGGTTGTGACTTTGGGCTGTGGTTACGAGCTTGTCAACAGCTTCCGTGGCAATCTGAACAGCCGTCTGGAAACCGAATGTTGATTCGGTTGCCGAAAGGTCGTTGTCGATGGTCTTTGGTACACCGATGATGTTCAGGCCTTTTTCGAAAAGTTTCTGTGAAATGCGCTGTGAGCCGTCTCCTCCGATGTTTATGACTGCATCTACGCCCAGATAGCTGAGCTTGCGTATCATCTCATCGGAACGGTCAACGCAGCTCCATGTCCCGTCATTGTTTTTGACAGGCCAAGAAAAAGGACCTCCCTTATTGGTTGTCTGTAGAATTGTACCGCCGAGATAATGTATTCCTGCGACTTTTGCTGAATCGAGGACTACTATTTCTGTCGGTTCGCGCAGCACACCGTTAAAAGCTTCTATTGAGCCTATCACTTCCCAGTTTTTCTCCTGACTGGCTCTGTTGACAACGGCTCTGATTACTGCATTCAGTCCAGGACAGTCACCACCGCCTGTGACCAGCATTACTCTGTTCATAATGTTACTGTAAAATTGTTACATCAAATGTTTTCTCATCAGTTGCCCCACTTGCGCTTTCTGCAGTCAGTGTTATTCTCTTGATGTAAGGAACGTATGATGTGTAATCGAAGCTGGTTGACTTAAGAGAGTTTATCGAATATCCGTAAAAATAACTGCTGATACTTGCGCCGGAAAATGAAGTCATCAGTGAAAAACTGCTGAGATCTGCACCTTGAAGGTCAAATTTTGCTGTAAGTTTGCTTATGTCGTCATTTTGAGATGTGACTTCACCTGTAAGGAATTGAGTTGAATAAGCGACAGGATTTATTTCCACTTTCTCTTGATCGGCTGAAATGCTGATGGATGGTTTTGAACAGCCTGTTATGCACAATGCTGCAGCCAGTATTATAATTATTGATGATAATACTTTTTTCATTGTCTGATAAATTTAAAAAAAAGCCGAATCA
>JAFYJP010000163.1 GCA_017538085.1 Bacteroidales bacterium
ACGGTTATGGAATCCCTGACTTCGGCGCATCTCTCAACGACCTTGATGGTATAAGTGATAACGAAAACCTGTCTTTCACTCGAATATATCCTAACCCTTCAGATTATGAAATCAATGTTTCATGCCAAATGCAGCCTATAAGCACAATACGTATCCTTGACATTACCGGTCGCTGCATAAACGACATCTCAGTAAATGGCAATTTCGCAAAAATTAGTGTGAAAGACATACCCTCAGGAATGATATTCATTGAAATCCGACTGGCTGACGGAAAAACTGAAACAAGAAAGATTATTGTCAGATAAATGAATTGTGAAACTTTTGGACGACATCTCGTCATAGAAACCTCAGGCGCCTCGCATGACCCGTTCATGGAACTGGTCATAAAAAACTTCCCGAAAGGAATAAATCTCGATTATAATCTGATTGACAGAGACTTGGCAAGACGTCGTCCACACAACGAATATGACACACAACGGAAAGAACGTGACACATATCACGTTCTTTCTGGTATTAACAAAGGTGTAACCGATGGAGGAAATATTGTCATACGCGTGGACAATAGCGAAATGGATGGTTCAAAATACGATTATTTGAAAAACTTTTATCGCCCGTCACATGCAGATTTCGTTTATGAAAAGAAATATGGAACAACCATCCCTAACGGCGGCGGAAGATTTTCCGCACGTGAGACAGTCACACGCGTAATTGCTGGTTCATTTTCCAAGATGCTGATAAACAAATTAATGCAAAAATCATCTAAAGATGAGATTGAATTTCAGACATGGGCATATTCTATCGGAGACATTGTTCAAACCACATTCAAACAGGAGCTCAACAGTCAGATGAAAGCTCTGCTTATGGATATCAAATCGCAGCAGGATTCCATAGGTGGGAGTGTAAGATGCATAATAAAGAATTTCCCGGCTGGGGTAGGAGAGCCTGTGTTCAACAAACTGCATGCTGCTCTCGCGTATGGAATGATTGGCATTCCGGCGGCAAGAGCCTTTGAAATCGGAAGAGGTGTCGAAGCAGGTAAAATGAGAGGGAGCCAACACAATGACCCATATATTTCCGATGAAAGGACAAATACAATAAGACCTGCAAAAAACGATGCCGGCGGCATCATCGGTGGCATTTCCACAGGCGAGGATATCATCCTTACAGTACACTTCAAACCAATTGCATCAATAATGCAACCACAGCATACTGTTAACAAGAAAGGGGAGAATGACATATTGCAAATCACCGGATATCACGATGTGTGCTGCGTTCCGCGTGCAGTGCCCGTTGTTGAGGCAATGGCCGCAATAGTGCTCGCTGACGAACTTTTAGGCAATTGCCAAGATAAATGATTTTTACCTGTTTCATTTTTGAAAAAAAATATCTACCTTTGCAACCGCTTTTTTAATTGCGGGTGTGGCGAAATTGGTAGACGCGCTAGACTTAGGATCTAGTTCCGAAAGGAGTATGGGTTCGAGTCCCCTCATCCGCACTTTTCTATAATAATAACTCGAATAAGGAATATATGAATATTACAAGAGAAACTGCTGAAGACAAACTTACAGCAACAATTAAAATTGAAATGCAAAAAGCTGACTATTCAGCTAACGTTGACAAAATATTGAAAGATTATCAGAAACGTGCAAATATGCCGGGTTTCAGACCGGGTAAAGTGCCTTTCAGTCTTATAAACAAAATGTACCGCAGCGCTGTAACCGCTGATGAAGTGAATAAACTTGTCTCAGAACAATTGTCAAAATATCTCGCCGACAATGACCTGCACATCCTCGGCAGTCCGATGAACAGCATCGAAAAACAGGAGCAAATTGACTTCGATGTAATGGAAAATTTCGACTTTTACTTCGATGTTGCCCTTGAACCTCAGTTTGACGTCACTTTTGACGGAATGAAACCTGTTACCCGATATGAAATCCTAATCGGCGAGGACATGGTGAAAAAATACGTTGACGACACCCGCATGAGAATGGGTAAAGACACTGAACCTGAAACAGTTGAAGCAGGAGACAACCTCTTTGGACAATTCATTCAACTTGATGGTGACAAAAATGTTCTCGAAAACGGCATAACACATTCAGCGTCAATCTCCGTCAATAAAATAAAAGACGAAGAAAACCGCAAGAAATTCATCGGAATGAAACAAGGTGACACCATCATATTCAACCCGATGGAATATTTCAACGATGAAAACGCTGTGGCTACAATGCTTGATATCAACGTCAACATTGCCAAAAACATGAAATCAGAATTTTCATATACTATTGACAGAATCACAAGAAGAGTACCTGCCGAAATATCCGAAGAATTCTTCGACAAAGTATTCCCTAACGGCAACATTCATTCCATGGCAGAATTCGAAGACAAGATAAGAAATGATGCGAAAGTATCCTTCTCTTCAGAAACCGACAAAAAGTTCATGAATGACTGCATTGACGCAATAGTTGAAAAATACCATTTCCCGCTTCCTGAGGAATTTATGAAACGCTGGATTCTGTCAAGACAAGACGAAAACGACAAGAAGAATTCCATCACCAAAGAGGAACTTGATGCCGACTTCGAAGAAAAATATGCGAAAAGTATAAGATGGCAGGTGATTGAAAATCTGATTGTCAAGCAGAACCAACTGAATGTAACAAAAGATGATGTGAGAAAGCATCTGATTTCACTATTCATCGGTCAGACCGGCATGGATGCCGAAGACAAGGAATCCGAAGAAAGAGCTGCAACTTTCGTGGATGATTTCATGAGCAAGGAAGAAAACCTCGAACAGATAAACAGTGTCTATGACCACTTAATGGAAGCAAATATCATCAAACTTTTCGGTGATAAGATGCCAATTGAGACCAAGGAAACCAGTTACATGGATTTCATAAAGATTCTTTATCCTATTCCTGAAGACAAAAAGCCAGCTGAGGTAACACCTGCTGAAACAGAAAACAAATAAACACACAATAACTTTTACAGATTATGAAAAATGACTTTCAGAAATATGCTTTCTATAACAGAGGTATAAGCAGTGTAACTTTAAGCAATTATACATCTGCAATAAACAGAAAGTTGAGGTCAAACCTTGTCAACTCAGTATCAAACAGTTATATATCACCGATGATTGTTGAGGAACGTCAGCTCAACGTTGCGACGATGGATGTCTTCTCACGTCTTATGGTTGACAGAATCATATTTCTCGGTGTTCCAATAGACGATGAAGTTGCCAATATCATTGAGGCCCAGCTGCTTTTCCTCGAGTCAAGTGATCCGAGCCGCAACATCAGCATCTATGTTAATTCACCTGGAGGTTCAGTATATTCAGGACTCGGAATCTATGATACAATGCAGTATATCAACTCACCTGTTTCAACCATCTGTACAGGTATTGCTGCTTCAATGGCTGCTGTACTGCTCTGTGCCGGCGAAAAAGGCAAACGCAGTGCACTGCCTCACTCAAGGGTCATGATTCATCAGCCGATGGGTGGTGCAGAAGGACAAGCATCAGACATAGAAATCGAAGCAAATGAAATAATCAAACTCAAAAAGGAACTCTATCAGATAATCGCCAACCATTCAGGACAGCCATTTGAAAAAATCTGGGCTGATGCCGACCGTGACTGTTGGATGACAGCTCAAGAGGCAAAAGACTATGGAATGATTGACGATATTCTTGTCAAACAAGCTCATTAATGGATTATTGCTCTTTTTGCGGAAGGTCAAGAAAGGAAATTCAGGGACAGTTGTTCGCATCAAATGTCGCTGGAGTTTTCATTTGCAGTGACTGTATAGAATTCGGCCACAAAATTATCGAGGAATCCCTCGAAGATGAAAAAAACAAGAAAAACAAAAAGCCCCAAAAGCTTGCGCTTGATGACAAATTACGCAAGCCACTGGAAATCAAAGAGTTTCTTGACTCATACGTAATCGGTCAAGATGAGGCCAAACGTATTCTTTCAGTTGCAGTTTATAACCACTATAAACGCATCATATATACTGACAAACTAAAAAATAACAAAAAGGATAAGGAACTTGAAATAGACAAGTCGAATGTTATCCTTGTCGGACCGACAGGTACGGGCAAAACACTGTTGGCACAGACTATTGCCAAGATGCTTGATGTTCCGTTCTGCATTGCCGATGCAACGGTAATCACTGAAGCCGGCTATGTAGGTGAAGATGTGGAAACCATCCTTACCCGTCTGCTTCAGGTTGCCGACTATAACGTTGAAGCCGCTGAAAAGGGTATAGTCTTCATTGACGAAATCGACAAGATTTCAAGAAAAAGTGACAATCCTTCCATAACTCGGGATGTGTCCGGAGAAGGTGTCCAGCAGGCACTGCTCAAACTTCTTGAAGGAACTATTGTCAACGTTCCGCCACAAGGTGGCAGAAAACATCCTGAACAGGAATTCATACAGGTAAACACCAAAAACATATTGTTTATCGCCGGTGGGGCATTCGACGGAATCGAACGCAACATAGCCTCACGCCTGCGTACAAACATAGTCGGCTACAATGTTGAAAAAGACTCTGTTGACAGAGATAATCTTCTCCAGTATATTTCCCATCAGGACCTCAAGTCATACGGTCTTATCCCTGAAATAGTCGGACGTATGCCTGTCATCGCCCATCTTAACGAATTAAGCAGCGATGACATGAAACGTATCCTCATCGAACCGAAAAACGCCTTGACGAAACAGTATATCCATCTTTTCAAGATGGACGGCATAAAACTTTCCTTCGACAATGAGGCAATTGAAACGATTGTCAATACAGCGTTGACACTGAAAATTGGTGCAAGAGGACTCCGTTCGCTCATGGAAGCCATACTCGACGACGCCATGTTCGAACTCCCTTCCATGGAAGACGTGAAAAGCCTCAGAATCACCAAGGAATATGCTGAGGAAAAACTGTCAAAAATCAACGTGAAGAAAATGGCGCTATAAGTCATGCAGAAGACAATAAATCATTCTGGCATGATTTTGGATATAACATTGTAAAACAATGTTGCCATGATGAAACACATTGCAAATCATATTATTGTCATATCATTTGTTTTTTTTGCCGGACTGCAATCATCCTTCGCACAGGAAAACACAGATTCAATTCGGAATAATCCTTTCATTATGACAATTCAGATTGAGGACGGTGACACAGTGCTTCACTGTGACCTCAAACCTGTGACTGTAATACCCGAAAAACATTTCGCAAACAAGCGTGAAGAAATACGTTACAACAAACTCATGAGAAATGTGATTAAGGTTTATCCGCTCGCCAAAACTGCCGGCGAACTACTCGAATCATACGCACCAATCCTTGACACACTGCCGACAAAAAAAGCCAGGGACACATATTTCGACATTATCGAAAAAGAACTATGGACAAAATACGGCAACCAGGTCAAAAACCTCACATCAAGTCAGGGCATTGTTCTGATTAAGCTAATCGACCGCGAGTGCAGCAAGTCCTCATATCAAGTCATTAAAGATTTCCGAGGAGGGTTCTCCGCATTTTTCTATCAGGCTATAGCAAGACTGTGGGGATATAACCTGAAAAGCAAATACGATGCTGAAGGGGAAGACAAGGAAATCGAAGAAATCGTACTGATGATTGAAAACGGGATAATTTGAGTTCGTAATATTCCAACTTTCTTATTTTCCGTTCCTGAACCTCAAATACATTGCATCCGCCATTTCTTTCATTACGCGCTCGTAGAACTGCGGGTCTTCGAATAATTTGGCGAAGGCGTCCATTTGTTCCATATAGCATTTTTGGGCGATTTCTTGGAATGCCTTGGGGAAAATTGCCGTTGCAAACATAGCAGCATCGGTGTTCTTCGCCTGCTTCTTCAGGGCAGCACTGCCTTTGCTCATCTTGTCATAGATGGTTTCCACGATTACCCTGTCCGCCTCCGTGAATTTGCCCGCATACATTATGTTTATTTTGTCGATGATGTTCGCAAGCAAATCGCGCTTTTCCTCCTTGAACGCATCATCGCCACCTTTTTCCGCCTTGACCTTGTTCTGCCCGTGTTCCAAATGAATGCTTCCGCTAAAGGTCTCTGTCAGTTTGTTGTTGATGAGGGCTATCTTGTTTGTAAGGTCAACCTTTTCGGGTGGATACTTGGGCAACAATTTGTAGAGGAACTCGGTGAAAATGTATGTTTTGTAAAGTTCTTTGTCAAATGTTCTGACAACCTGCGCCATATATGCGTAGAATCGGTTGAAGTTGCGAACCAAGAAGCGAACATTGAATTTGTCCTCGATAGGCAAAGACTCGTATGCCGCCATTGTCGATTTGAAGGCACTCGCCAACTTACCCAAATCGGTGCCGCCTTGCTTCTTTGAGGAATATATCTGATATACTTTCTCCTCGTCGTCGCTATTCCACAGATGGTACTGCTGAATGTCATTTAGATTTTTGTAAACCATATTTATGTCAACACCTTCCTCAAGCACGGTATCCTCGAAGAAAGGTTGGAACGACTGCTTGATACTGTCTGCATCGTTTACAAAGTCGAGAACGTATGTATCCACCTTGCCTTCGTGACTGCGGTTCAAACGTGAGAGTGTCTGCACAGCTTTCACACCACGCAATTTCTTGTTGACAAACATAGTGTGCAGCAACGGCTCGTCAAACCCCGTCTGGTACTTGTCGGCAACAATGAGAATATTGTACATTTCCGAAGCGAAGAACAGCGGGAGTTTGGCTTCTGTTATCTTCTGCCCGTCCGCCGAGTTGATTTGGGATTCGGTGTACTCGGTTTCGTTGTATTTCACCGTTCCGCTGAATGCGACAAGCGGCTTTACATCGTCGTAACCCTTCTTTTTGCAGTATTCTTTCATTGCAAAGTAGAATCGGACTGCGTGCGCCCGTGACGGTGACACCACCATCGCCTTTGCCTGACCACCGATTTTGTTCAGGGTGATTTCCCGGAACTTCTCCACCATCACCTCCACTATCTGATTGACAACGAACTCGTGGTTGTCGTGATACGCCTTGACTGCTCTTGTGGCGGGCGGTTCTTCATATTCGGGATTGTCCTCGATAGACTTGGCAATCTCATAACTTGTCTCGATGGTAGTATAGAATTGTAATACATCGAGAATAAAACCTTCGTCAATCGCTTGCCGCATACTGTAATGGTGGAATGCGTCATAGCCTTTGTCTGTCTTAACGCCGAACGTCTCCAAGGTCTTGGGTTTCGGGGTAGCGGTGAAGGCATAGAAGTAGAGGTTCTTGTGCTGTCCCTGTGTAAGCAGGGTTTCCGTCATAATATCCATTTCATCCTTCAGTTCCGCTTCGGATTTTTCTTCAATCTCCGCCATTTCACGCAAAGCCTCGTCAGTGTCTGCCAGTGCCGCTTTCAGTTTCTCAGCGGATTTTCCCGATTGTGAACTGTGTGCCTCATCGACAATGATAGCGAAGTTGCGCCCGATATGTTCGTCAAGTTCCTTATAGATGAGCGGAAATCGGTGCAAGGTGGTGATGATGATTCGCTTCTTGTCGTTGATTGCCTCTTTAAGTTTGGAAGAGTTGTCCTTGTCGGTGATGGTTTCAATCTGACCTTCCAAATGCTCGAAGCCGAGAATGGTGGCTTGCAGTTGGGCGTTCAGCACACGGCGGTCAGTTACTACAAACACGGTTTGGAATATTTCCCTGTCGAGGTCATTATGCAGCGAGGCAAGGCGGTATGTCAGCCAAGCGATAGAGTTGCTCTTGCCACTGCCAGCGGAATGTTGAAGCAGATAGTTCTTGCCCTCGTTGCTTTCCTTGGTGTCGGCAACCAATTTCTCCACCACATCCAACTGATGATAGCGGGGAAATATTAGGTAGGTGCTTTTCTTCTTGACCTGCTTGCCGTTCACGAGAGAAATCTTCTCTTCGGTAATCTTTGAGATATAGCGTTGCAGTAGGGAGAGCAGCATTTCTCTGTTCAACACCCGCTCCCACAAATAGGAGGTGGCATATCCGTCAGGGTTTTCTGGGTTGCCGCCGTCACCGATGTTGCCAGCGCCGTTACTGCCTTGGTTGAACGGCAGAAATCTTGTCTTTTCCCTTTGCAGTTGAGTGGTCATCGCCACTTCATAGAGGTCAACGGCAAAGTAGGCGAGTATGCGTGAGTTGAAATTGAAAATGAGTTCTTTCGGGTCGCGGTCGTACATAAACTGGTGCTTGGCATTATCCACACACTGTCCTGTAAGTTGGTTCTTCAACTCAAGCGCCACAACTGGTATGCCGTTGACCGACAGCACCATATCAATGGTGTTGTGGTTGTCGGTAGAGTAGGCGAACTGTCTGGTGCATTGCAAGATATTGGCGTTATACCTATCAACCAAATCTTGATTGAGATTGCTGCTGGGCTTGAAGTAGCAGAACTTAATTGCCACACCTCTGTCCTTGACTCCGTTGCGGAGTACATGTATAAGTCCGTAGTTCGCCACGTTAGCTTGAAACACTTTGTACAGTTGGTCGCTCGACTTGTCGCCATAGAGGTTCACATAGCGTTGCCACACCTTAGGTTGGGTGCTTTGAATGAATTGCAACAGCACAGGCATATCAATCGCCCGTTTCTTGTCGTAGGTGCTTTGATCACCCTTAACGTAACCGCCTTCATTGAGAAGGTAGGTTTCAATGTCCTGCTCGAAGTTCTTTTCCCTGGTATCCATATTTAAGTTGAAAGTTGAGAGTTGAAAGTTGAAAGTTGAAAGTTGAAAGTTATTTGTTGGAATTTTTTCCTTTTATAGTTCTAATTGAGGAGGTTAACATTGCCACCAATTCGGCGGCATCTTTATCCAAAGGTTCATATTCTTCTTTTGATATAATATCCGATAAAAACAATACTTTAAGCC
>JAFYJP010000164.1 GCA_017538085.1 Bacteroidales bacterium
AATACAGAAGTGAAGATAATAGGCACATCGTTAAATGGCGCGATTTTTTCAGCGACCATTTCTCTGTAGTGCAGGTGAGTGTTGCTGTCTTTCTCAATTAAATCCCATTTGTTGACTACTATGACCACTCCTTTGTTGTTGCGTTGGATGAGGCTGAAGATGTTAAGATCCTGAGCTTCTATGCCTTGTGTCGCATCAATCATGAGTATGCACACATCGCTGTTCTCAATGGTCTTTATGGAGCGCATTACGGAGTAGAACTCTATGTCTTCGTTGATTTTGGATTTTTTTCTTACACCTGCAGTGTCAACGAGGTAGAATTCGAAGCCGAAGTTGTTGTATTTTGTGTAGATTGAGTCTCTGGTAGTGCCGGCGACAGGTGTCACGATATTGCGGTCGTTGCCGAGGAAGGCATTGATGATTGATGATTTGCCCACATTTGGGCGGCCTACTACTGCAAATCTTGGCAGGTCAACATCTTCTTCCTCTTCTTCCTTGGTGAAATGTTTCACTATTTCATCGAGGAGTTCGCCTGTGCCTGTGCCTGTCATCGCTGAAATCGGGAACACTTCGCCAAGTCCTAATGCATAGAAATCGCCTCCTTGGAAGAATTTTTCACTGCTGTCTGCCTTGTTGCATGCGACAATAACCGGTTTGTTGCTCTTGCGCAACAGCGCTGCCACATCCTCGTCCATGGCGTTGAGACCATCGTTGACATCCACCATAAACAGTATGACATCTGCTTCCTCAATGGCAAGAACCACCTGTTTGCTTATCTCCGATTCGAACACATCATCGGAACCTATAACGTAGCCTCCTGTGTCTATGACGGAGAAATTGTAGCCTGTCCATTCTGATTTTCCATAATGGCGGTCGCGGGTGACACCGCTTACAGAATCGACTATTGCTGTGCGTGCTCCTACGAGTCTGTTGAATAATGTGGATTTCCCGACGTTTGGTCGTCCGACAATTGCTAATATATTTGACATGTGTTTCTGATTTGATAGTGGTTATTATTCATATCCGAACTGTTTCAGACTGTTGTAGTCATTGCGCCAGTCTTTCATGACTTTCACAAACAGTTCAAGATACACTTTCTTTTGGATGAAATCCTCTATTTCCTTGCGTGCTTCAGTGCCGAGGCGTTTGAGTGCGCTGCCGCCTTTGCCGATTATAATGCCTTTTTGTGATTCGTGCGTCACATATATGACAGCCCTGATTTTGTCAAGACTGTTTCCTTCCTGATAATCAGTGACAACCACTTCACAGGAATAAGGAATTTCCTGCTTGTACTGCAGCAGTATTTTTTCGCGGACTATTTCGCTAACGAAGAATCTGACTGGCCGGTCTGTTAGTTCGTCTTTCGGATAATATGGCGGGTTGACCGGCAGCCTGTCCATTATTTCGTTGAAAATCGGTGTGAGGTTGAATTTGTGCAGTGCCGATGCCGGTATGATAGGTGAGTCGGGAAATTGACCCAACCATTTGTCAACATGCTGGGATACAAGCTGTTCGTTCAGCAGGTCTATCTTGTTGATAACTACAACTACCGGGCTTTTGAACTTTTTGATTTTGGCAATTATGGATGAATAGTCCGAGTCGTCAGTTGGATCGATTATCAGCAGGAAAATGTCAGCATCGGTGAAAGCCCCTTCCACGAAATTCATCATTGATTTCTGCAGTTTGTATGACGGATTGATGATTCCGGGAGTATCGGAATAAACTATTTGGAAGTCTTCACCGTTGACAATACCCATGATGCGGTGTCTGGTAGTCTGGGCCTTGCTGGTAATGATTGAAAGATTCTCACCGACCAAGGCATTCATAAGTGTTGACTTTCCGGCATTGGGCTTCCCGATTATGTTGACAAATCCAGCTTTGTGTTCCATTGCGTTGACTTATTTTTTGTAGAAAAAAAAAGGACGATTAATTTCGTCCTTCAAATTGTAGCGGGGACAGGACTCGAACCTGTGACCTTTGGGTTATGAGCCCAACGAGCTACCACTGCTCCACCCCGCAGTGATAATTTCAATTTGCAAAAGTAATATTTTTTTCTGAAAAAGTATTATCTTTACAGATATTTATGAAAAAAAATCATAAAATGTTAAAAATAAAGGCTTTTCAGACGTTTATCTGAGCTCGAAATTCTGTCCGAGATAGACTTTTCTCACCATTTCATCGGCAGCGAGCTCTTCAGCAGTGCCTGTTTTAAGGACTTTCCCCTCAAAAAGCAGATAAGCACGGTTTGTGATAGTCAGTGTTTCATGGACATTATGGTCGGTAATCAGTACACCGATATTGCGGTCGGTGAGATGACGGACTATGTTCTGTATGTCTTCAACGGCAATCGGGTCAACGCCGGCGAAGGGTTCATCGAGGAGAATGAATTTCGGGTCCATTGCGAGGGCACGGGCTATTTCTGTTCTTCGGCGCTCACCGCCAGACAGCGATATCCCTTTAGTCTTTCGTACATTGGTAAGACCGAATTCGTCTAACAGTGACTCAAGTCTTTCTTCTTGCTGTTTCTTGCTGAGTTTGGTGAACTGCAGCACGCAGCGGATGTTGTCTTCAGTGCTTAGATTTCTAAAGACTGAAACTTCCTGTGGCAGATAGCCTATGCCAAGTTTGGCACGCTCGTACATGGGTAGCGCAGTTATATCCTTGTCATCAAGATACACCTTGCCTTCCAACGGTTTGATAATGCCGACAATCATATAGAAACTTGTAGTCTTACCAGCACCGTTTGGCCCCAGCAATCCTACTATTTCACCCTGCTGAACGTTGATTGACACGTGGTTGACAACAGCACGGGTTTTGTAGATTTTTACTATGTTGTCGGTCCAAAGCTTCATGTTTAGTCGAGCATTTGTTCGATTATATAATCCTGCGTGATGCCTTCGGCCTCAGCTTTATAATTCTTGACCACTCTGTGACGGAGGATGGTTTTTGCCACTGCGTTGACATCTTCTATGTCAGGAGAGAACTTGCCATTGATGGCAGCATGGCATTTCGCACCGAGAATGAGGTTTTGTGAGGCTCTTGGGCCTGCACCCCATGACAGATATTTGTTGGCGACTTCAGATGCGTTTGGTGTGCCTGGACGTGTCCTGCATGTCAGCTGAACGGCGTATTTGTATATGTTCTCCGGAACTGGTATCTGTCTGACGAGGCCCTGATATCTCAGAATTTCTTCCTTGGTCATGACTTTGTTGGTCTTTGGAAGTTCGCCGGCCGTAGTGTTTTTCACAATGTTGATTTCTTCTTCTATGGAAGGGTAGTCAAGCACTATGTTGAACATGAAACGGTCGAGCTGCGCCTCAGGAAGCGGGTATGTGCCTTCCTGTTCGATAGGGTTCTGGGTTGCCAAGACGAAAAACGGTTCGTCAAGTTTGAAGTTGTGTCCGTTGGCAGTGACCTGCTTTTCCTGCATGGCTTCAAGAAGCGCTGATTGCGTCTTGGGAGGAGTACGGTTGATTTCATCGGCGAGAATGATGTTGCTGAAAACAGGTCCCTTTATAAACTTGAACTCTCTGTCCTTGTCAAGTATTTCGGAACCTACAATGTCCGATGGCATAAGGTCAGGCGTAAACTGAATTCTGTTGAATGAAAGGTCTAATGCGTTAGCTATGGTGCTGATTAACAGTGTTTTTGCTAACCCAGGAACACCAACGAGCAGTCCGTGCCCTTTGCTGAAAATTGCTATGAGAACATCGTCAATAACCTTTTCCTGTCCGACAATGGTTCTGCCTATTTCGGATTTCAGTTTCTTATAACCGGCGACAAATTCGTTAAAGTTTTCTATGTTGTTCTTTTCCATATCTGTTTTGATTCAAATTTATTCGTTTGATATCCATTTTTTTAGTAAGTTGCAGTCTTTGTAACTGTCTTTAATCATAACGTAGGTTTGACCTGCCTTTTCCTTAACATAACTGGCGATGGCTTCGTTGTTTTTCTCATTCTCGGCGAGCGATTTCACCAAACTGTAGTCTGTTTCAAGTGTGGCTTTGTGAGGTGTGGTCCTCGATTTGAGGTAAACTATCCTATAGGCGTCATTGCCTTCTGAATTCTGATAAGGCATTGGTTTTGAAAATGTTCCCACTTCCATCTTGTCTATGGTGAAGAATAATGACGGGTCCATGCTTCCGAGTTGCTGTGCATCGAAATACGTCGAGCCTGTGTATGGATTGGATAAAATACCGCCACTGTTCTGGCCTTCATCGGAAAACTTCTTGGCTGCATCTTCAAATTTCATGGTGGTATCTGAAATCATCACGTTATATACAGAGTCGAGATAGGTTTTTGCGGCTGCAAGTTCGTATGGGGACACTTTTGGGCGGATGAGTATGTGAATCACGTCAATGTAATCTCCTTTCCTGGATATCATTTTGATGATGTGATAACCTGCCTGTGTTTTGACTATATCGGAGATTTCACCGTTCTTCAATGAAAAGGCCGCTGCCTCGAATTCGGTGTATGTCTCTCCTCTGCCCACAGTTCCGATGGCACCGCCTTGTGAGGCTGAACCTTTGTCCTCGGAGTACAGGATTGCCATTGTCGCGAAATCTTCACCGTTGATTATCCTCTGTCGTATGTCTGAAATCTTCTGATAAGCGTCGTCGAGTTCTTTGCTTCCGACTTTGGGCACTTTCACTATCTGTCCGATTTCGTACTGTGTGGGCACTTCCGGGATTTGTTCCCATGAAAGCGAGTTATAGTACTGTTTGACCTCGGTAGGCGTAACTTTCACATTTGCTGTGATTTTGCTTTTGACTGTTTCGGCAAGGAGCTGGTCGGCAATAGCTTCCCTGAAGTCTGTACGAATGTCATCAAGTGTTTTTCCGTAGAAGTCTTCCAGTTTTTCTTTGGAGCCGAACTGCTGGACAAAATACCTTATACGGTTCTCCAGTTCCATATCAATCTGTGAGTCGCTGACGGTTATTGAATCTAACTCTGCCTGCGTCAACAGCAGTTTCTGGAACAGAAGCTCGTCAAAAATCTCGCACCTGGTTATTGATGGCATCTGAGGACTGTATTGGAGATATGCCGTCTCCACGTCCGACAGAAGTACTATTTCTGAACCGACAATACCTATGACCTCTTCAACAACCGGGTTGCTGTTTTGGGCGATACATGTTGTTGATAAACAGCATGCTAAGATGATTGTCGCGATTTTGTTAAGTTTCATGTGACTAATATATTACAATATTGTTGTTATCAAGAGCAGCTTTGTACAACATATCATCATTGTCTTCTACAATCTGTTTCTTCTTTTTGTTGATGATTATGTTGTGGATATTGTCTTTAACGTAATCGAGTGGTGAAATATTACCGGCAGGGATATAATCAGCGATATAAATGATATATCTGTTGATGTCATCGGTGATGTCGAAAAATGTCTTGCCATTAGCAAGTTGGTTTTCTGTAATTTGTTGATTGTCAGGCAATATGTTGTTTACATAATCAAGTGTATGCCAGTTTTCGTCAAAACTGGCATTAATGGCGAAATCGTTTGAAAATTTTACCAGTTCATCTATGTAAAGCGAATCTTTGGATGTGAGATATCGCTTGAAGAAATTGCTTTTTGTGTTGTTGCTGGCGGGAATAATCAGGTATTTGGTCTTGATTATGCATTCCGACAGTGTGAAATTGCTTGGATAATGGTCGTAGTACGACTCTATCTCAGCGTTGGAAACTGTGATTTTCCCCTTTGAGTCGATTACATGATTGTTGTAGTGATAAAGTATCAGCGACTGTCGGTAGTTGTCGATTAGTTCATCTACCTGCTTCATGTCATCAGCGTTGAGGTTTTTTTCGGCAGTATGTAGTGTCACTTGGTTTCGGACCCAGGATGCAATATACGATTTTGCAAGTTGGATGCTGTCTTTGGGAGTCACACCCTCCGGAAAAATATCCTCGAAATCTGACGGGTAAAGATAATGCTTATATACTCTTGCGACAGGAACCTCTTTTTTGTTGTCAGCGTGTGAGCAGGCAACTGTCATCATGATTATCAAAGCAGCAGGCAGTATGAAACAACTCTTCATACAACATTATCTTAATTTGTTCAGCTCGCTGTGGTTTATTTCGACCTGATATTTGTTTCTCAGTTCCTTTATCCATTCCTTTTCCAAATAGTCCTGATAATCGGATATTACCATTCCTTTGCATTCATCGAAAGACTTAAGGCCGGCGGGAAGGATTTCATAAATTCTCACTAAATAGTTGTTGCCGTCAACGGTTACGAGCTTTGACAGACCTTTCTTGTGAGGAACGGCATCAATGACAGCATTAGAGCCGAATTCGTATGTTCCGGCATCCATCATGATTCTGAAAGTCTTTGATTTGTCATTGACAGTCTTCACAATCTCTCTGTCTTCAGTATTTTTCTTGACGAGTTTTCTGACTTGATTTTCAGCTGTTGGATCGATTATCTTGAATTCTGTGGCTTTTGCACGGTCTTTCCAGAAATAACGGACCCTGTTGTCGTTATAGTAGTTTTTCAGACCTATTGTGTCGGTTGTGGATTTGTTCCAAATCTTCTCTTCATTGATGTCGAAGAGCAATATGCCATCGTGGTATTCCTGCAGCAAAAGACGATATTCGGGATATTGTTTCGCAAGTCCGTCCTTTTCTATGTTGAGCAGGCAGTCATTCACATAATTGCTGTATAATGTTCTGACGGATGCACTGCTGTTTTCAGTGTTTTTGTCTTTTACTTTGTCAATATACTTTACAAAGTCGCTTTGTCTGAATGATTTACCGTCACAGGAGAACAGCACCTTGTCATTTTCAACTTTAATGGAATTGAGGCTGTCAAAATTATCAAGGATTGTAGGGATGAAATTCTCCAGATTATCTACATTTTCCGTAAAGTTATATTTTGTGCGCAGTTTGTCGCATAATGATTTGACCTCCAGTGCCATTCTGTCGCTTTGCGCAACTTTGTGCCTGATTTTGTCGATTTCTGCATCGTAGGGGCCAAAGCCTTCTTTGCTTGTGAGCTTCACGATATGGCATCCGTAGATGGAGAAGAAAGGCTTGGAGACATCGCCAGGATTGTTAAGTTTTGTTATTGCTTCAATGAAGTTTGATTCAATCTGGTTGCAGGTGAAAGGAATGAGTCTGCCGCCATCTTCGGAAGATGTTTTGTCTTCGGAGTATTTCTTGGCTGCCTCTTCAAATGACATTCCGTTCATTATTGAGTCATAAATGCTTGTTGCATAACTCATTACCTGGACAGAATCCTTATGGGTGTGATTTTCGGGAACTCTGAGAAGAATGTGCGAAACGGTGCACTTGCCCATAGCCGGCTGGCGGTCGGTAACGTAGATTATGTGATAGCCATAGTTTGTTCTGACAGGCATTGACACTTCGCCTACTTTAGTCTGGAATGCGACGTGTTCGAAAGGATATATCATGTTGAAGGCGGTGAAATAGCCTAAATCTCCTTTGTTCGCAGGATATCTGCGCCCCTGGTATTCACGGTCTCTTGCAGAAGGGTCGTCAGAATACTTGAAGGCAAGCTCGTTGAAGTCTTCGCCTTTGAGTGCCCTGTCGCGGAGTTCCATGATTTTGTTCCATGCGGCTACCGTATCTTTGCCGAAAGCGTTTTTATCAAGATTGATGAGAATGTGACTTGCGCGAATGTCATATTTTGAGTTTTCGTATGCTTCTTCCACGAGTCTTTCATTTGCAGCACTATCAACGAGATAGGGCTTTGCGAGCTGGTCTCTGTAGCCGTTGAGTTCATCAACAAAGGAAGGTTTTTTGTCGAAGCCTAATTCTTCCGCCTCTTTGACCTTCAGCTTGAAGTTGATAAACAGCTGCATGTATTCGTCAACGGTTATCTTGTCTTTATCATTTATGGTGTTTTTCTTGTACATTGCCACGAAATCGTCGGTTGGGATTTCTTCTCCGGCAACGGTAACTATGGTCTGAGCTGAGACTGATGCGGTAATTGACAGCAGAATTGCTGACAGCAGTAAGTGTTTGATTTTCATGTTATCTTGAATAGTTTGGGGCTTCACGGGTAATGTAGATGTCATGTGGATGACTTTCATTCATGCCGGAAGATGTTATTTCTATGAATTTAGCTTTTTGAAGTTCGGCTATGTTGCGTGAGCCGGTGTAGCCCATGCCTGCACGAAGTCCGCCGACAATCTGGAGGATAACTTCCGAGAGATAACCTTTGTAAGGCACTCTGCCGGAAATGCCTTCAGGAACGAGTTTTCTGGTTTCGTTGACATTTTCCTGGAAATATCTGTCCTTAGAGCCTTGTTGCATGGCTTCGAGAGAGCCCATTCCACGGTAGGTTTTGTATTTTCTGCCTTCGAGGATGATGGTCTCGCCTGGTGATTCTTCCACGCCTGCAAACATTGAACCTGCCATAATGGAATCTGCGCCTGCTGCAATTGCCTTGGTGATGTCACCGGTATAGCGTATGCCGCCGTCGGCAATGATAGGAATGCCGCTTCCTTTGATGGCGTTGGTGGTGTCCATGATTGCGGTGAGCTGCGGTACACCGATGCCGGCGATGATACGTGTGGTGCAGATGGAACCTGGTCCCATGCCTACCTTTATGCCGTCAATGTCCAAACGAGCCAAATCACGTGCGGCATCTCCGGTGGCTATGTTGCCGACGATGATATCTATGTCGGTGTATTTGCTTCTTATTTGCTTTACGACTTCAATTACATGCTTTGAATGGCCGTGCGCAGTGTCAATAATGAGGGCATCGACATTGTTTTCAACCAATGCAGCAACTCTTTCAAGTGTGTCCTTGGCTGTGCCGACTGCAGCAGCAACGCGAAGACGTCCCAATGAATCCTTGCAGGCATTCGGACGTTCCTTGATTTTTATGATGTCCTTGTATGTTATCAGACCAATCAACTTGAAGTTCTTGTCCACTACAGGCAGCTTTTCTATCTTGTGATCCTGAAGAATGTCGGCTGCTTTTATGAAATCGGTGAACTCTGTCGTGGTTATCAGCTTGTCGGCTTGAGTCATGACCGCAGAAACCATTTTGTTCATGTCTCTTTCGAAACGCAGGTCCCTGTTAGTGACAATGCCTATCAGAGTGCCATTGTCGTTAACTACAGGGATACCACCTATCTTGTTGTCACTCATGATGCTGAGAGCGTCACGGACAGTTGCCTCAGGATGGATGGTCACCGGATTGATAATCATTCCGTTTTCAGCACGTTTGACTTTTTTGACTTCATTTGCCTGATTTTCAATGCTCATGTTTTTGTGAATGACGCCTATGCCGCCTTCTTGAGCCATTGCTATAGCCATTGTTGACTCTGTGACAGTGTCCATGGCAGCGGAAACAACAGGAATGTTGAGGGTGATGTTTCTGCTGAATTTAGTAGTGGTGTCAACTTGGTTGGGGAGAATGTCGGAATATGCAGGAACAAGGAGCACATCATCGAAAGTCAGTCCCTTGCCTACAAATTTATCGGATTGTGTTGATTGAGATATCATTTTGGTTCGATTAAAATTTTGCAAAGATAGTGTTTTTTTAAATATGTATGTCAATTATTTCTGATGAGCGTTACTGTGCCTCTCGCAGTAAGCGGCTTATCACTATTGTCTAATTCCACATACACCTCGTAGATGTAGGTGC
>JAFYJP010000165.1 GCA_017538085.1 Bacteroidales bacterium
CCGGTGCCTGAGCCTGTCGAAGGCACCGTTACTTTTAGGCTTGTCACATTGGTCGCTTCGACAAGCTCAGCGACCCAACGACTCCCCGGTGCCTGAGCCTGTCACACCGGTGCCTGAGCTTGTCGAAGGCACCGTTCCTTCTGAGCCTGTCGAAGGCACCGAATAACTCCTTGACAATTCTGGCAATTTTTCATAGTTGCCACTAATCAATGCCTCTTTTTTCTTTCTGCTCCAACCTTGAACTTGCTTTTCACGAAAGAAAGCTTCATCTATCCTGTCAAACTCCTCATAGTATAGCAATTTGACCGGTGGATGCTTTTTCGTATAGTTGGCACCTTCACCAGCAAAATGTTGCTCCAATCGATGCTCCAAATCAGTGGTGCTTCCTGTGTAATAACTGCCGTCATTGCAGAGTAATATGTACATATAGCCTTTCATATCAAAATCTGTTTATATATGGCAGCGGTTGGGGCGCTTCGACAAGCTCAGCGACCCAACGACTCCCCGATGCCTGAGCTTGTCACACCGGTGCCTGAGCCTGTCGAAGGCACCGTTACTTTTAGGCTTGTCACATTGGTCGCTTCGACAAGCTCAGCGACCCAACCGCCTCTCCGGTGACTGAGCCTGTCACACCGGTGCCTGAGCTTGTCGAAGGCACCGTTACTTCTGGGCTTGTCACATTGGTCGCTTCGACAGGCTCAGCGACCCAACGACTCCCCACTTGCGAGAGCAAATATAGTAATTTTGCGGGAATGTGGCAAAAAATTGCCCATATCGCGACAAAAGCATATCTTTGCACACAAATACATGACATCAGCATGAACAAAACAATACAAGTGGTGGCAGCTATCATCCATGACTCTGAGGGACGTATCTTCGCAACACAGCGGGGATATGGTGACTTTAAGGACTACTGGGAGTTTCCTGGCGGCAAAATGGAGGCCGGAGAAACGGCAGAGGAAGCTTTGGAACGCGAGATATGGGAGGAATTGGAGACGCGGATTGTGGTGGAACGGTTTGTGATGACAGTGGAATGGGACTACCCGCAGTTTCACTTGACGATGCATTGTTACCTCTGCCACGTAGAGAGCGGTCATCTGGAACTGAAAGAGCATGAAGCGGCACGATGGCTGTCGAAAGATGAATTGGAGAATGTGGAATGGTTGCCTGCAGACTTACAGATAATTACATTGCTGAAAGACAGCTGATGCATGCATCATCATCACAAACAAATACCCGTTCAATGTAAAGAGGACAAAATATCCGCAACGACAAATGTGCTGCCGCCAACGTATATCAAATCATCAGGCGATGCGGCAGCCTTTGCGGCCTGTAACGCATCCATGCACGATTCATACGTTGTGCCGCTAATTCCGGCCTTGGCAAACCACCCCGTCAGCACATCAACATTCATCCCGCGAGGAATGTCGGGCCTGCAAAAATAATATGTCGCATCCTTCGGGAACAAATTTATGGTTTTATCCATCTTCTTGTCGGAAACGGCTCCGAAAATGATATGAAGCCTGCGATATTTGGCAAAACTTATCATCTCCAGTGTCTCGGCAAGTCCCTCTGCATTATGTCCGGTATCACAGACTATCAAAGGGTTACGGCCGATTATATCCCATCTTCCCCTCAATATCGACGACTTCAGCCCGTCAAGAACTGCCTGCTTTGGAATGAAGACCTGTTTCGACAGCACTTCGACAGTTGCAAGAACGGAAGTGATATTCTTAATCTCATAATGTCCGACAAGAGCACTCTCAACATCATAAACCTCATCAGTCAATCCCGATACTGCCTTAAAACTCAGTTTATCCATTGTCTGCACAACATCGGAAATCTGAAACACCTGGTCAGCGAATATTAGCGGTGCATCTTCCTGAAAAGCCTTTTTCACATACACCATCGTTGTTTCCGGCTGGGTCTCCCCTATCACAGCAGGGACATTTTTTTTGATAATTCCAGCCTTTTCGAACGCTATGGCAGGAAGCGTATTCCCCAAGAACTGAGTATGGTCGAACCCTATATTCGTTATCATGCTTACCAGCGGAGTGATGACGTTAGTAGAGTCCAGTCTGCCGCCAAGTCCAACCTCTATCACGGCATAATCAACCTTCATGTCAACGAAATACTTAACAGCAAGCACGAATGTCATTTCAAAGAAAGAAGGATGAAGTTTTTCGAAAACGGCCTTGTTACTTTCAACGAAATCAGCCACATAGTCCTTGTCTATCATCTTTCCGTCAACAATAATTCTTTCGCGGAAGTCAATAAGATGCGGAGATGTATAAAGTCCGACCTTATAGCCTGCCTTTTGAAGTATTGACGCCATAAAATGCGAAGATGACGTTTTGCCGTTGGTACCGGCGATATGTATGCATTGCAGTTTATTCTGCGGATTTCCGAAATGTTCACATAAAAGTACCGTGTTGGTGATGTCGGTCTTATATGCTGCAGCCCCAACTCTATGGTACATTGGCAACTGCGCCTGCATATATTTGACGCAGTCCTCATACCTGTTATTACTCATTTACCCTTCTGAAATTATATGTAATTGTACCTTTTTGTCTCTCGGAGGCATCAGGTTTTGCGGAAAACTTGGTTCTCATGGCAGCCTCGTATGCCTTCTTCCATAAGTTCTGGTCTGTTATGGTTGTACCTCTCACACCGGCTGTAGCTTCGACAACCTTGCCCTTCTTGTCAACAATTATCTCTACCACGATTGTACCCTGTTCCTGCGATGTGTATTCAGGTTTAGGGATTCCACCGATGGGGCTTCTGCCTTCGAGGCTAAAGGACGTACCGTTACCGCTTCCGCCCAAGCCATTGAGATTATCGCTGTCAGGGGTCCCAAATTCCGAACCACCGGTGCCTGACTGTCCTGAGGTGCCGGAATTGCCGGAATTGTTGCTGTTCGACTTGGAGCCCTTATACAAGGCATTCGGGTTCACTACAGGTTCAGGTTTGCCGACTTCAGGAATTTCCTGTTTTTCATTCTCCTTCTTGTCCTTGTCATCATCCTTCTCTTCGGGGATATACGGCTCGTCTTCCGACTCGGAAGTTATCAGTTTGTTGTCATCTTTCGAGACTTCTTCATCAGGCTGGGCAGGAGCTGGATTCACGAAATAATCGTTGGCAGCACCAGCATCGCTGTAGCCAAAACGAACTTCAACGCCTTCTTCGCCAGGTAATGGCAATGGGGTTACAAAAGCGGACAGCAGACAGAAAATCAGCACACCCACATGAACCAGAATTGTCACTGCCAAAGCAGTCGTTTTAGTTTTCTTTTCGAAATCCATGATTCATCATTTTTTCTTTGGACTTGTCGCCAATATCACCTTATTCTTCGCGTCATACATTGCGTTGACATTGTTGACAGCGTCTATAACATTTACAAGATATTGAATTTCAACGGTTTTATCAGCCCTGACGACCACCGATGCATCTGTCTCACCCGCTAATCTCTCCTGCAGAATCGGTTCAAGCTGTTTTAGTTCTATCATATTCTCCTCCACATAATAATTGTATTTATCATCGATATAAACTGTCACCGAAGCCGGTTTTGCCATAGTCTTGCTATTGGAGCTTGGAAGCAACAGTTTTACCGCATTGGGACTCACCAGTGTGGAGGTAAGCATGAAAAAAATCAGCAGCAGAAAAACAAGGTCCGACATGGAGGACATGTTAGGGGTGTCCTGTACTGCTTTTTTATAACGGATATTCATGACAAGACTATTTATCAGTTGGTTCGTTCAAAAGATCGAGGAAGTCCATTGACTGTGCCTGAAGCAGGAAGCCGACTTTGTTAATTCTGGAATTCAGAATATTATGAAGCACGTATGCGGTAATACCCACAATAAGACCACCGATGGTTGTAACCATTGCCTGGTAAATACCGGTTGCCAACAGTGCAATGTCAAGGTTGTTGCCTGCCACCGACATGTTGTAGAAAGCATTGACCATACCGATTACAGTTCCCAAAAAACCGAGCATTGGGGCGGCACCGCCAATCACTCCCACCAAAGCCACATTCTTGTCGAGAGATGCAAGTTCCACATTGGCAGTTGTTTCAATAGCCTTGTCAATATCACTCTTCGTACCATTGCCAAGTCTCGAGAGACCGCTGTCGATCACATGTGACAAAGGTGAATCAGTGGTCTGGCACAAAATACGGGCAGCTTTGATGTCACCATTGTAAATGTAAGATCTGATTTTACTCATGAAATCCTTGTCAAACTTACCTGCCTTATTGATGACCAACAAGCGTTCAACGAAAATGTAGATGGCTATAATCGACATTGCAAGCAGGAGATACATAATCCAGCCGCCATAATTAAACATTTGCCAAAATGAAGTTTTCATTTCACCCGGAACATCCTGAACAGCGCCTCCGATAACAGTGTCATTGGCAGCTTGCAACAGCACAAACAACTTACTTAATATGATTCCCATAATTTATATTTTTAATTTTGATTTAAAACGCAAAAATAAGCAATTTATTATAAAAAAAACTCGCAACTTTAATTAAATAAAGCTGCGAGTCAACACATAAATACATTTACCCATGAAAAAAGGTGTCCCCGGAGAGACTCGAACTCTCGACCCAATGATTAAGAGTCATTTGCTCTACCAACTGAGCTACGGAGACGTTTTTTCCGCCTGCAAAATTATAAAAATTTCATGGAATGAATTACTTTTTCAAAAATATTTTTTCAAATCATCTAACTCACAAACAGTCAATCGTTTAAATCATCGAATCGCGGATCTCCGGAAACAATACCCTTCAATCTTTGTTTATATTGCCACCGGCTTCTGCGGGTTTCAGAATCATTCTGCATCATAACTTTACATTGTTCCTCTTTCATCTTACTCATACTGTCATGTAGAATTTTTTCCCTCAATTCACACATCATCTTTTCATTTCGTTCATTTTCAGGATTATATGAATCAGACAAATTCAAACACTCAATAGCCTGATGCTGTTTCTTCTCATCTCTTTTTCTGACTTTAATGAGATTTCGGGCCATCGAATACATAAGAGTTGTGAGCGAACATGTCAGCACCAGCCCATCCCTAATCTTACAAATAAGCAACAAAACACAATCCTGGAAGATATCTTTGGCATCCTCCTCCGAATAATTATAATCAGCAACAAGTTTACGAATATACGGGAAAATATCGCTATACAGCGCTTCTTCAGCCTCTCTGTCATCATTCGAGAGAATTGCCTCAATAATCCTTTTATCAGTATTCTTGTCTGTCTTACTCATTTATTTAAAAGAAACTTGAAATTATGAGTCAGAAGCTCAGGTATTAATGTTGACGGTTTTACCCCCTTCGGTCCGGTAACCTTCAGTGTAACCTCTGTATTTTGCTGTCTGTCAGCTAAATCAACATACAACACGCAGCTGCCAGGGTTATTTTTAATGAGATTGTACAAATTATCGACATAACCTTTGTTTACATCGGAGGAATCGATCATAATCACAACAGATTTGGTCTTTTTGTCAAGTATAGTATCCAACAGGGAAATGTCCGTAATTTTGAAATCGAACTGTTGACTGTATTTGAATTTTTGATCAACAATACCAGTAATATACAGCATAGAGCCCACGCTCAGCCATCCCTTAAATTTCCGATAGTCATCCTGAAACAATGCCAATGTGAGACTGGAATAGTAATCTTCTATGGTGATTCTTCCATATTCACTGCCGTTTTTAGTAGTTCCGTTCACTGATTCAGTCACCATGCAGCCTATCTTCAAATCAACCGTACGCTTGCCGTTTTCAATCAAGTCTCTAATTATCGAAAGGTTGCAGTTGGTATAATTATTTAGTTCAACCCTAAACTGATCCAATGGATGTCCGGAAAGATAGAAGCCAATACCTTCTTTTTCAAGTTTCAGTTTCTGAATCAAACTGAACTCAGGACATACAGGAAACTGTACGTTCAGTGTCGTATCATTTTCCATTTCACCGAACAACGACATTTGGGCATTGTTAATCTGCGCCTTTGCATCACCTACTATTCTGATAAGTTTATCGGTGAATGTCCCTGAATCTTCCTTGTCGCGATAAGCAAACTGTGCCCTGTGAATGCCTGGAAAACAGTCGAAAGCACCTACAGACGCAAGAGCTTCCACTGCCTTTTTGTTGACCGTACGAAGATTAACCCTCATAAGGAAATCGACCACATCTTTAAACGGACCGTCTTTTTCTCTCACATCAGTGATTTCCTGCACAGCCGACATGCCGACTCCTTTTATGCCTGCAAGTCCGAATAAAATCTGTCCGGCTTTGTTCACACTGAAATTGAAGAAGCTTTCGTTGATGTTCGGTCCGACAACGTCTATTCCCAGCCTGCGGCATTCATCGATAAAGAACGATATTTTCTTAATATCCGACAGGTTATGAGTCAGTATCGCAGCCATATATTCAGCAGGATAATGCGCTTTGAGATAAGCTGTCTGATACGCGATAATTGAATAGGCCGCAGCATGGGAACGGTTGAACCCATATTCGGCAAATTTCACCATGATGTCGAAGATTTCCCCGGCCTTTTCCTTATTGATGTTGTTAGTTTTTTCACAGCCTTCGACAAATTCTTGTTTCATCGACATCATGACCTCCATCTTCTTCTTACCCATAGCCCTTCGCAGAATATCTGCCTTGCCGAGTGAAAATCCGGCACAAGCCTGAGCAGTCTGCATTATCTGTTCCTGATAAACCATGATACCGTACGTCGGTTTTAATATCTCCTCAAGCACCGGATGCGGATACTCGACCGGCTTTCTGCCCAGTTTTCTGTCAATGAAAAGAGGGATATAATCCATTGGGCCGGGACGATACAGGGCATTCATGGCAATGAGGTCTTCGATGTTTTCCGGTACAAGTTCTTTCAGATATTTCTGCATTCCTGCAGATTCAAATTGGAAAATGCCAATCGTTCCGCCATTCTGGAACAGTTTATATGTCAACGGGTCATCAAGCGGTATATTATCTATGTCAATGGTCGTCCCCGTCACATGATGAATTTCATCCAATGCATCCTTGATTATCGAAAGCGTCTTCAAACCGAGGAAGTCCATCTTCAGCATACCTGCTGATTCCACCTTTGAGCCTTCAATCTGAGTAACCATGATATTGGAATCCTTAGCTGAAGCCAAAGGCACATAGTCTGTCAAGTCTTCGGGACCAATAATCACACCGCAGGCATGCACACCTGTCTGGCGGACCACACCCTCAAGCTGCATTGCATATTCAATTGTCTTCTTTGCAAGTTCGGAGCCGTTTTCATATTCCTTGGAAAAATCAGGACTATCCTTAAGAGCCTCTGAAAGGTTCTTCACTTTGTCAGGAATACATTTGCATATCCTGTCAACATCACCGAGCGGCAGCTTGAAGACACGCCCCACATCTCTGATTGCCAACTTCGATGCCATAGTTCCGAAAGTCACTATCTGCGCAACATGGTCATCACCGTATTTTTTCAAAACATAATCGAGGACCTTCTCACGACCGGCATCATCGAAATCCACATCGATATCAGGCATCGAAACTCTCTCAGGATTCAGAAAACGTTCAAACAGAAGATTATACTTTATCGGATCGACATTGGTGATACCTATGGCGTATGCAACCGCAGAACCTGCCGCAGAGCCTCGTCCTGGGCCAACTATCACGCCGTTATGACGACTGTGATTGATGTAATCCTGAACAATAAGGAAATACCCGGGAAATCCCATCTTTTTTATCACAGAAAGCTCATAATCAATACGTTCCTTTATTTCGTCAGTCATATTAGGGTACTTCTTTTTTGCACCCTCGTATGCCAGCTCCTTCAAATATTCGTTTTCATCGGCATATTTTTCCGGAATTTTGAACACAGGGACTATGACATGCTCCTTCAATATTGAATAATGCTCGACCTTGTCGGCAATTTCCAGAGTATTTGCAAGGGCATCCGCATCGTCAGGCAGCATCTGAAGCATTTCATCGTAAGTCTTGAAATATTCCTGTCCCGTATATCTCAACCTTTTAGGGTCATCGTAGTCAGATGCTGTATTTACGCATATTAGGATATCGTGTGCAGTTCTATCCTCTGCATTGATGTAATGGACGTCATTAGTGGCAATCAGCTTTATATCGTATTTTCTGGACAACTCATGTAAGGCTTCATTGACCACTTGCTGTTTCTCAAGTCCGTGATTCATCAGCTCCAGATAAAAATCGTCCTTATAGACGCTTTTGTACCATTGGACAAGTTCTTCGGCCTTCTTCATGTTTCCGTTAGTGATATTAAAAGGGATTTCGCCGGCGAGACAGGCACTGGAACATATTATCCCCTCCGAATACTTCTCCATGATTTCATGGTCAACGCGTGAATTGTAGTAAAAGCCTTCCTTGAAGCCCAATGATATGAGTTTGCATAGATTTCGGTAGCCGACGCTATTTTTCGCAAGGAAAATACAGTGATACCCCCTTGCTCTTTCAGTATTTGCCGAACTCTTTTCAAACCTGCTGCCCTCAGCGACATACCCCTCGCATCCGATGATAGGCTTTATTCCGGCCTTATTAGCCGCATTGAAGAAATCCACAATTCCGTACATGTTTCCATGGTCGGTGATTGCGACTGCCGGCATATCCAAATCCTTAGCCTTTGCAACCAGTTTAGAAATATCTGACAAACCATCAAGAATGGAATACTGTGTATGGACATGAAGATGAACGAACTGAGACATTTTTGATTTTGCTTTTTACCCTAAACAAAATTAAAAGATTATCCAAAATATCCAGCCCTAAAACCAAAATAGATTATCAACACGTAATAAACAACTTTTGAACAATCAACAATCATATTTTAGATAATCATAACGCGATACTGAAAAATTATTACTTTTGCAATTCGAATCAAAATAAAAAACAAATATGTCATATATAGGCAAAAAAGCTCCGCAATTCGAGGCAAACGCTGTTATCAACGGCAACGAAATAGTAGAAAGATTTTCTCTTGAACAGTTCAATGGAAAGAAAAATGTACTTCTTTTCTTCTACCCGATGGACTTCTCTTCCGTATGTCCAACCGAAATTCTTGCATTTCAAAACAAAATCGAAGAATTCGAAAAGCGCAACGTTGCAGTAATCGGCTGCTCTGTTGACAGCGTGAACACCCATCTGGCATGGCTCAACACCGATATTGACAAGGGCGGCATCAAAGGTGTCACCTTCCCGTTAATCTCCGATTTCAGCAAAACCATTTCATTCAACTACGATGTGCTCGGTGGAGAATACGATTACGATGAGGAAGAAGACGAAGTGTATTTCGAAGGCAATCCGTTCGCTTACCGCGCTCTGTTCCTAATCGACAAGATGGGAATAGTCAGACATCAGTTAATCAACGACTTGCCTTTTGGACGCTCAATAGACGAAGCTCTTCGCATGGTGGACCAACTTCGCCATTACGAAAGACATGGGGAATCATGTCCTGCCAACTGGAAGAAAGGCGACAACGGGATAGTCGCTCCGGAAGCCACTTACAGCAATTTCATTGAAAAACACAGAAATGACTGATTTAGTTTTTGCCACAAATAACAAACACAAGCTCTTCGAAGCACAAACCAAGATAGGAGACAAATTCAGAATAATCTCTTTGGCTGATTTGAATTTCAATGAAGAAATCGAAGAGACTTCCGATACTATTGAAGGAAACGCAAAGATTAAGGCAGAAATCATATATAACCGCTTCGGAATGAACTCCTTCGCCGATGACACAGGTCTGGAAGTGGAAGCTCTCAACAATGCCCCTGGCGTTTATTCTGCACGCTATGCCGGTGAGAACGCAACCTTCAGTGACAACTGCAACAAACTTCTGCACGAAATGCAGGGAATGACAAACAGAAACGCCCGTTTCCGCACAGCCATCTACCTTATCCTGAATGGACAGCATTATTTGTTCGAAGGTATGGTACATGGAAAAATAACCGAAACCGCATTCGGAAATGGCGGCTTCGGTTATGATCCTATCTTCATGCCTGACGGCTATGACAAAACTTTTGCTGAATTACCTCTTGAAATCAAAAACTCAATTAGCCATAGAGGTAAGGCGTTGGAAAAATTATGTGATTTTCTAGAATCTCACAAATAATATATTCCACCGACTGACATGCAACACTGACTTAGAACCTGAATCCTAACGTCAATTGCATCTGATCATATTTGTACACACTCTTCACATTCGGTGACGGGTAAGCGACAGTATATGGATAGAAATATCCGTATTCCTTGGTGCGTGCATATCCGAAATCAAGTAAGAATTTCTCGAAACGCAGTCCTGCTCCAAGAGAAAATGTTTCGGTTTGATCGTTGAGATCATCTGTTGCAAGATATGGAGAAGTGCCAAAACTGTAACCTCCTCTGATTCTGAAAATGCCTATTGCCCATTCAGTTCCAAAACGAAATGTAGATGTCGCCTTAAGAGAATTTACAATATCGCTGTTAGTGATTTCAAAAACATCATCAGCATAGATATCCTCTTTGCTGCTGAATTTTGCGGTTGTATAATCAACATATTGATATTCAGCACCTATCATTCCATATTGTCCTATCACAAGACCTAAACTTGCCATATAACGTGCAGGTGTCTTCAACTTATATTTGTAATACAGTTCAGCATCATCGTGATAAGATTTGAAATTCCTGTTTCCGTTTAAGTCAAGGTCAGCATCCATAACAGCAATATAACTGTCCTTGAGATCATACCATGAAGGAGTATGATATGCCACTCCTATTCTAAGGAACTGAACGGGTTTTATAATAGCACCGAACTTCAGATTGATACCAGTTCCACTCGTTTTAAGCTCAGTTGAATACGACATCTTGTTGAAATAATCATGCCCGTATTCAGTAGCATCAGTTTCAGTCAGAACGTATCTTTCGTTATAATATAAATAAGGAATCCCCATTGTCGTCCCAAAATAAATGATATCATTCCAGTTAAAGCCGAAAGTCATGTCATATTCGTTGGATGAGCCAGACGTGTTGAGTCTCACAGACTGATTTACCTGACCACCATACATATCAGACAACAAATGAGTTAAATTCGATGAAGGATCATTATAAGTAAAAATGAGATTAGTGTTCCATGCAAGCCTTGTAGAATAACTGTCCAAGCCGTAGATTATTGGATTTCCCTCTTCATCAAACCTAATATTAGGGTTCACACTGTTCAGATAATCCACCCAGCCGGTAGTGATGGAATTGTCCCCATTATATCCCTTTCCGTATATGTTTCTTCTGTAATTGCCAGTTCTGTTGATGCCTATTCCAAAATTGAACATCTTGAATCCATACTTTTGGGCATTTTCACCAGCCTCAAAAGGAATTACCAGTCCGATGTTTCCGATATTGAACTTGGAAGCCGATTCAACTGTCTTGTTGTTTAGGAATTCAGAACTTGTATTTGCAGTGAATACGGAAGGGGTAAATGACAATTCACCTGACCTATAGACCGCAATTCCTGCAGGATTTGTTGCAAGTGACAGAAAATCACCGCCCAATGCTCCGAATGCTCCCGCCATACCGGTTGACCTTGCTGTACTTCCGACATAACTCAATGTTGAATATCTAACTGCATCCTGCACTGTTTGAGCATTTACGCTAACTGATGCAATAAATGCTGCTATTGCTATAACTATTATCTTTTTCATTATTATTTCTCCTTTCAAATTTATCATTAACTATCTTCTGCCACCTGTAGATGCTCCTCTTCTACCACCACCTACAGAAGAACCGCCTCTACTGCTTGATGCTGAGCTCCTTGACGATGAACTTCCTGAAAGCCCGCTTCTACTTGATGAAGACACGCTACTTCTATTATTTGAAGAACTGCTTCTGTTGTTCGATGAGGAACTTTCTCTGTTTTTAGAAGAACTCTCTCTGTTTTTCGATGAAGAGTTGTTCAATGAAGAGTTGTTGTTCGATGAGGAACTTTCTTTATTATTTGAAGAACTGTTTACTGAAGAGCTGCCACCTTTGTTGGACTTTGAAGATGAACTTGTGCGAGGATTTGTGTAGTCAGAACTGCTGCTTGGTACGGAGACCGATGGAGTCTGATAGTTGGATGGTTTCGAATATCTTGAGCCTATGGAAGGATCATCCTTTGAGTTTGAGGAAGATGTTCCTAAACCGTTTGGCTTTGACTGGTTGTTGGTTGATGCGCCACCTCTATTGTTTTTGTTTGAGGAATTGATATCACTGTTTGATGAGTTACCCCCATTGTTTGAGGAATTGACGCCTCTGTTGGTGTTGGTTTCGACATTGTTACCGGAACCGCGAAGATTGTTATTATTGTTATTGTTGTTGTTAGAGCTGTTGAAGTTCGAGTTGTTGTTGGAGGAAGTAGGATTTACTGTTGACGAACCTGCTCTGTTGTTGTTGGATGAGTTGATACCGTTGTTAGTGTTAGTGCCAACATTTGATGAGTTGGAACCACGGACGTTATCATTATTGGTATTTGTAGTGTTGCCTGTTGATGAATTGGCTCTGTTGTTATTGCCGGAACCGCTATTATTATTGGTATTGCCGTTTTTATTGGTATTGCCGCCCTGTCCAGTTGTTGACGAAGATCTGTTGGAATTTCCGTTATTGCCTGAACGATTTGAACCTGTTCCCGAACCGAGGCCGCCTCCGCCGTTATATCCTTCATATCCGCCTCTTGAACCTCTTGGCTCGTATTTGGTTTTGTTATGATGACCAGGGTCACCAGGGTTGAATGGGTCATAAGGTCCCCAAGGTCTGTGAGGGTCGCAGTGATGGCATCCGTGATTCCAAGGGTTGTTCCAGTAATTATTGTAGCATGAATAGCAGCCACCATAGTACCAAGGAGAATACCATGGGTTGTACCATGAGCCATACCATGGGTCATACCATGAACTGTACCATGGGTCATACCAACCATTGTACCATGGATTGTACCAGCCATTGTACCAGCCGAATGACACACCGTAACGATAGCCGCTGCGCCACCAAGGACGATAATCATTCACATATATGATTGAGCCGTAATCATAAGGATTACCGGAATAATAATAATTGTTGATGTAAACATCACCGAAATAATCGTCTGACAGACTATTAGGAGAAAAACGCCTTATGTCTGCCGAATACTGGAAATCAGTATAGTCATCCATGCCGGAAGAATAGTCATTGATATTTACGACTGTCGTTTTTCCTGAACTACCGCCATCGTATGTAGCAATGTAATCTCCTGAATTTCTTGACGTTCCGCCTCCGCTGTAGTAAACATCGTCATAATTTCTGACAGTTGTCACTGAAGCGCATCCTGTGATAAGTGACACCAGGACTAATCCGATTAATGATCTGTAAGCTTTCATATTTCGTTCCTCCTATAGTTTTTTTTATTTATTTATCCTTTTTTTATACTTTTGCAGTTTATAAAAATATAATCAAATATCATACCAAAATTTATTATGGCAAAAGATTTTACAACAAGAGAAGAAAATTATTCTCAATGGTATAACGAGCTTGTAAAGAAAGCCGACTTGGCAGAGCAATCGTCTGTCAGAGGATGTATGGTCATCAAACCTTATGGATATGCTCTCTGGGAAAAGATGAAATCCATCATGGATACAAAATTCAAGGAAACAGGACACAGCAACGCATATTTCCCTTTGTTTATCCCAAAATCATTTTTCAGCCGTGAAGCCGAACACGTCAGCGGGTTCGCAAAGGAATGCGCCGTAGTCACCCACTACCGTCTTAAAGTCGATGAGGCATCCAGCTCCATAGTGGTTGACCCTGAGGCAAAACTCGAAGAAGAGCTGATAGTCCGTCCGACATCTGAAACTATAATCTGGGATTCATATCGCAACTGGATACACTCTTACAGAGATTTACCTATATTAATTAACCAATGGGCAAATGTGGTCCGCTGGGAGATGCGCACAAGACTTTTCCTCCGCACCGCCGAATTTCTGTGGCAGGAAGGGCATACAGCACATGCAACCCGTGAAGAGGCTGTTGAAGAAGCCCAGAAAATGATCAATGTCTATGCTGATTTCGTGGAAAACTATATGGCAATTCCTGTTATCAAAGGTGTAAAAACAGCTAATGAAAGATTCGCAGGTGCCATTGACACATACTGCATCGAAGCTCTCATGCAGGACGGCAAGGCACTTCAGGCAGGCACCTCACACTTCCTCGGCCAAAATTTTGCCAAATCATTTGATGTGCAGTTCCTCGACAAGGATAACAACCTGCAATATGTTTGGGCAACATCCTGGGGCGTTTCCACACGTCTCATCGGTGCACTTATCATGTCACATTCCGATGACAACGGTCTCGTACTGCCTCCGAGACTCGCTCCTATCCAAGTGGTCATAGTACCTATCTATAATAAATTGGAACAACTGCCGGCAGTGTCTGAAGTCGCCCTCAAAATCAAAAAGGAACTCGAAGCCAAAGGTATTTCTGTAAAATACGATGATGATGACAACAACCGTCCAGGCTGGAAATTCCACGAATATGAATTCAAGGGGGTTCCTGTAAGGCTTGCCATCGGCCCGCGCGATATCCAGAACAACACCATTGAAGTTGCACGCCGTGACACCCTCACCAAAGAGTCAATGCCTATCGACGGCATAGCCGACAACGTGGCAAAACTTCTCGACGACATCCAAAACAATCTGTTCAAACTCGCACTCGAAAGACGCGAACAGATGACTCATGAAGCCAATACTTGGGAGGAATTCTGCGAGCTGATTGAAAAAGGCGGTTTCGTCTTGGCACACTGGGACGGCACCACTGAAACAGAAGTCGCAATCAAGGAAAAGACCAAAGCCACTATCCGTGTCCTTCCTTTCGAATACACTCCGGAAGAAGGCAAATGCATCCTCACAGGCAAACCAAGCCACAGAAGAGTAATATTCGCAAGAGCATACTAACCCGTTATATTATGCAAGACTATCATTTTCAGGAACTTCTCGATATAATGGACCGTCTGAGAGTCGAATGTCCATGGGATAAAAAACAAACATTCGACTCCATCAGATGCAACACTATCGAAGAAACTTACGAACTTTCCGATGCAATCATCGAAAAAAATTATCCTGAAATCAAAAAGGAACTCGGAGACCTTCTTCTGCACATCGTTTTCTATTCCAAAATGGGCTCCGAACTCTCAGGCGATGATTACTTCGATATCAACGATGTCACCAAAGGCATCTGCGAAAAACTTATCAGACGTCATCCTCATATCTATGGCTCAGTAACAGCAAACACATCGGAAGACGTCCTGCAGAACTGGGAAAAGATTAAAATCCAAAGCGAAAAAAGGAAATCCGTCCTTGAAGGTGTTCCAAAATCACTGCCGGCCATGATTAAAGCCTATAGAATTCAGGAGAAGGCACATGGTATCGGCTTCGACTGGGACAATAAGGAACAGGTATGGGACAAAGTGAAGGAAGAACTTGAAGAGCTACAGAGTGAAATAAAAGCTGACGATAACAGAGAAAACCTTGAAATGGAATTCGGCGATGTGCTCTTCGCACTCATCAACTACGCACGCTTCCTTAACATCAACCCCGAAGATGCCCTTGAAAAAAGCAACAGGAAATTCATTTCCAGATTCCAGAAAGTCGAACAGAAAGTAGCGGAACACAATCAGAATCTCACCGAAATGACTCTCGAACAGCTCGACAAATATTGGAACGAGGCCAAAAGCGAAGAAAAAGACAAATAACAATGAAATTGTTTTTCATCATCTTATTTTTTTCGCTATCATTGCATTGTGTATCACAAGAGTGCAAATGTCCCCCGGAAACCGACCATGTGCGAATCGCCTTCTACAATCTGGAAAATTTCTTCGACACATACGATGACCCACTAAAAAATGATGATGACTATACTCCGCGAGGCATCAAAGGTTGGAATAAAAAGAAATTTAAAAGCAAAACCTCCAACATTTACAAGACCATTCTCAGTCTGAGCGAATCGGTTCCTGTTCCTATCATAGGTATAGCAGAAATAGAGAACAAACTATGTATCAACGAGTTGCTCTACAAGACTCCACTAAAGAAAGCCGATTACAGATACATTCATTATGATTCGCCCGACAAACGCGGCATTGACGTTGCACTCATCTACAACCCGAAAGTGTTCACTCCCCTGCGTCATTATCCGATAAATGCAACCATCGATGGTGAACCGCCAACATTAACAAGGGACATCCTGTATGTTAAAGGCACACTTTGTTCTGGCGACACTCTTCATTTATTCGTCTGCCATCTCCCTTCAAGACTGGAAGGACAGGCTGCGAGCAATTACAAACGGAATTTTGTATGTGACATTATATACCATAATATAGACTCAGTAATTAGAAACACCCCCAATGCCAACATCATCGTCATGGGCGACATGAACGACAATCCCTCGGACGAAAGCATATCCGAACACCTCTGCCGGAACAATCTTGTACAGAACCTCTCTAAGGACATCATATCCCAACAAGGCATAGGCACCATCAAGCACAATGCATTCTGGAATGTCTTTGACCAGATACTCGTATCAAAAAATCTTCTTTTTGGGGAAGAAATTACAGTTATTGATGGAGCCGCACACACCGGCAACCTGGACTTTCTTCTTATTAAAGACAAAAAATTCGGAGGGGTGAAACCGTTACGGACATACAACGGAGCAAAATATCAGGCAGGATACAGCGACCATCTTCCGACATATATTGACTTAAAAACAAATTAGTTATAAAATAAAAAAGGTGCCTTGCAGCACCTTTTTATTTTAAAAGTGAGATATACAAGATTCGAACTGGTGACCTCTTGCCTGTCAAGCAAGCGCTCTAAACCAACTGAGCTAATATCTCATCTTTTTCACGCTGCAAATATATATAAAATTTTGTTTATAAGTCTGTTTAAAGAAAAAAAACTTTTTTTTAAAAAAACGTTTATAAATACCAATTAATTATTAATTTTGCAAAGTGTGTGCAAAAGACTACTATTGCACATAACAAATTTTTATATTTAGTATGTAAAATAATGTAATACAAATAATTAAGTTATGAAAAGAATTGTACAATTAACTAAGTGGGCGCTTTTATGTTTTGCAATGACAATCGTATTTACGCCTAATGCAAAAGCACAAAGCTACAATGAATTCCAGGGGGATAACTATGCCGGAATCAACAGTGTGTACGACAATCCTGCAAATCTTGCAGATTCACGTTACATTTTCGACATGACATTCTTAGGAGGTTCCCTCAATGCCTACAATGATTACTTCGGTCTTCAGAGAAGGCTGATGTTCCAAACCATGAACGTGTTCAATAACACAAGAAGAAATGCATACAGAAACATTCTTCTTAACGAACCGTGGGATTATCCAACTGATGTCACTGCTAAAGACAGATTTGTCACCAGAAATGGTAACCCCAACAGTGGCAAAACCTACAATCTTAATACATCTTTTGATGTTCAGTTACTCAACTTCATGTTTACCTTTAACCATGACAAGATGGGTATCGGATTCACAGCAAGAACTCGTGGCATCACTTCAATAAACGGTGTGTCACAGAACATGGCAGACTTATGGTTCTATGAAGGTCAAGACTATGATTTCACAAATTCATACCCAATCCTCAATGAAACATCAAGATACGCCAATGCAAACTGGGCTGAAATAGGTCTCTCTTTTGGTAGTCAGATTGTTGACGCAGGTGCCAACTACCTCAAAGGCGGTATCACCCTTAAGGCTTATAAAGGTCTCACCGCAATGTATTTCATCACTGACAATGTTGACGTCAAAATAGTTGATGCTACAGACGATGTGGTTCTCAACTACGACGGTGAAGGCAGAATCATGTATGGAGTTTCTGAAGGTTACAACGCAGCTTACCGTGCCAACATCATCAACAAACGTCTCAACAGTGACAATCCTTACGACTACCAGAATGTCGGCATATTTGACGTATTCAAAACTGTGGTAAACGGTAGACACTACCTCAACAAGAATTTCTTCAAAAACTTAGGATTCGGCATGGACTTAGGACTCGTCTATGAATGGAGACCTAACTACGAAGATTACAAATATGATATGGACGGTCAGACAGGTCTTACTAGAAATGATCTTAATAAATACACTCTTAAGGTTGCTCTTTCAGTCAATGACCTTATGCTCAAAAACATGAAATATACAAGAGATGCAGCTTTGGCTTCCATGATGTACAAAGGTAGTAACACAGCTTTCAACTCAGGTAATTTCGACAATTTCATGGCAATGTCAACCACTGAACTGAATACAGCTATTGACAAATCATTTGGTACTGCAAATTTAACTGCTGCCGATGAAGCATTCTATGTAAAAGTCTCCCCTACTGTCAACCTCAATGTTGATTATAGAATAAGCAAATCAAATTTCTTCGTGAACTTAGGCGGAATTGTTCCTTTCTCAGCATTCACAAAATATGCTGTCAACGAATTTGACAAAAAATACGTAACAGTTCACAACAATACCATTATCAACCTCACCCCAAGATATGAAAGAAGATACTTCGGAGTTTCTGTTCCAGTAACTTTTCTTCCTGACTATATGGGTGGTGCCGGCGGCAATGGCAATAACACCTACGCTCCTGTGAACGTTGGTTTAGGTTTCAGACTTGGTCCTGTTTGGGTTGGTTCCAACACAGCTGTAACAAGCCTCATCCAAAACTATTGGAATGGTGTTGATCTCTGCGCAGCAGTTAAGATACCTATTCTTTATAAGGCTCCTAAGGATATCGACGGTGACGGTGTTTCCGATGCTAAAGACGAATGCATGTACATTCCTGGCACATGGGAACTTCGCGGTTGTCCTGACACAGATGGTGATGGCATAACTGACAATGAAGATGATTGCCCATTGACACCTGGTATTCCTAAATTCAATGGCTGTCCTGATACTGATGGTGATGGTATTCCTGACAAAGACGACAAATGTCCATACGAACCAGGTTTACCTGCATTCCAAGGTTGTCCTGACAGAGACGGTGACGGTATTCCTGATTATGAAGACAAGTGCCCAGATGTTCCTGGCGTTAAGGAATTACAAGGTTGCCCAAGAATCACTGACAGAGATGGTGATGGTATTCCTGACGATGAAGATGAATGCCCAGATACTCCTGGTCTTCCTAAGTATCATGGTTGTCCTGACACCGATGGCGACGGCATTCCTGACATCTATGACCAGTGCCCAACTATCCCTGGTACAATCGAAAACTATGGCTGCCCAGACAACTATCGTAAGGTTATAGGCGGCAATGATATACCTGGCGTCAACTTCGACACCAATAAGGATATCGTTAAGACACAGTACTTCGCAGAACTCGACCACTTCGCAGAAGAAATCAAGGCTTGTAAGAATCCTAAGGTTCATATCACAGGTCACTGCGATACCACAGGTAACGATGCAATCAACGACCCATTGGCTGTTAGAAGAGCTGAATCAGTTAAGAGATATCTCGTTAGCAAGGGCGTTGATCCTAACATCATCACCACTTCCGGTGAAGGCTCACACAGTCCTGTTGCTACTAACAAGACTAAAGAAGGCCGCGCTAAGAACCGTAGAGTCGAAATCGAAGCTACATTTAAATAAACCAATAATTTAGGTAAAAAAAACCGCAACTAAGTTGCGGTTTTTTTTTACTTGCTAATATTTTAATATCATGAGAAAATTATTATCAGTTATAATCGTATCCCTGGTGGCTCTCGCCACGTTCGGCCAAAAACAACTGACACTTGACGACTTCGTCAGAAACTATACCTTCAGACAAAACTCCGTATATGGCATCGTATCCATGAATGACGGAGTCCACTATACAACTCTCGAAAACAATAGCATCGTCAAATACTCATACGAAACGGGCATGCCTGTCGAAACCATTCTCGACATCAGCAAGGCTCCAGACAACTATTCCAAAATCAGAATAGCATCATACTCTATGAGCGAAAACGAAACCAAAATTCTACTTGCCACCAATGTTGAATACATATATCGCAGATCATTCACAGCCGACTATTACATATATGATATTGCAAAGGACTCGTATTCAAAACTTTCCGACAATGGAAAACAACAACTTGCCACCTTCTCGCCTAATGGTGACAAAGTTGCCTTCGTTAGAGAGAACAATCTGTTCATAAAAGATTTGAATGCAAACAAAGAAACACAGATTACGTTCGACGGCAAATTCAACTATATCATCAATGGCGCCCCAGACTGGGTATATGAAGAAGAATTCGGGTTCAACAAAGGATTCCAATGGTCACCCGATGGCACCAAATTGGCTTTCATGAGATTCGATGAAAGCAATGTCAGAATGTTTAACATGACAATGTATCAGGGTCAGAAACCTTCATACGATAACAACAAGTTATATCCAGAAAATCACACATTCAAATATCCGAAAGCAGGTGAAGACAACTCTATCGTCACAATAAAAGTCTATGACATCAACACCGGCAAAATAACCGATATGAATGTTGGCCCTGAAACCGACCAGTATATTCCCCGAATATTCTGGACAAAAAAAGCAAACACTCTTGCCATACTCAGAGTCAACAGACTGCAGAACAAATTGGAGATTCTGTACGCAGATGCTGATTCCGGGAGCTCCGAAGTCGTATATACAGAAGAGAACAAATATTATATCGATGAAAGCAATTACGACAACATCAAGTTCATAGACGACAAACAGTTCCTTCTCACAAGTGAAAGGGACGGCTATATGCATATATACCTATATAATATATATACACATGAGTACAAACAAATAACCAAAGGCGAATGGGATGTGAGGTCTTTCGATGGATTTGATCCGAGCACAAAGACTGTATTCTACACAGCTTCAGATATCACACCTATACAGACCAACCTGTATTCTGTAAGACTTGACGGCAAAAAACTGACAAAACTTAACAGCAGGGACGGGACAAACTCCGCTGTTTATTCCACAGGATACAAATATTTCATCAACTATTTCTCGAATTCGACCACTCCGAATTATGTAACTCTCTGCAACAGAAGCGGAAAGCTAATCAGAATATTAGAAGACAACAAGGAATACATAGAGCAGATATCCGAATACGACTATACCACCAAGGAATTCTTCACTTTCACAACTCCTAATGGTGATGTCCTTAACGGTTACATGCTTAAGCCTATTAATTTTAATGAAAACAAAAAATATCCTGTTGTCATGACGCAATACAGTGGGCCTAATTCCCAAAGTGTCGTTGACTCATGGTCATTCAACTGGCATAACTATCTGAGTCAGGAAGGATTTTTAACTGTGTGCATCGATCCAAGAGGCACGGCGGCAAGAGGTGAGGAATTCAGAAAATGCACATACCTCCAAATAGGCAAATACGAAACTGAAGACCAGATTTCAGCTGCAAAATACCTGCAGACACTTCCATACGTTGACGGTGACAACATATCCATAATCGGATGGAGCTATGGCGGTTTCATGGTATCACTCTGCATGACCAAAACCGATGTGTTCAAAGCCGGCGTAGCTGTCGCTCCCGTCACAAACTGGAGATATTACGACAACATCTACACCGAAAGATACATGAGAACTCCTCAGGAAAATCCAAACGGATACGATGACAACTCGCCTATCTCACATGCTGAAGAGCTCAGTGGACGTCTGCTGCTGATACACGGTACAGCTGATGACAATGTTCACTTCCAAAACTCAATAGAGTTTTCAGAAAGACTGGTACAAGCTAACAAACAGTTCGACTTCATGTGCTACAACAACAGGAATCATGGGATATACGGAGGCAACACCTCCCGTCATCTATACACCAAAGTCGTTGATTTCCTGAAGTTTAACCTGATGAAATAAATTTTACACAAAATAAACCTCATTATCTCAGAAATTTATATCTTTGCACCCGCAAAAAAATAGTTATTAACAAATTTAAGAAAGAGGTATTTTTTATGATTTTAGTTCCTGTAAAAGAAGGCGAAAGCATTGACAAGGCTTTAAAGAAATTGAAAAGAAAATTTGAGAAAACCGGTTACGTCAAAGAATTGAGAAACCGCAAAAAATTCACAAAGCCATCAGTTGCCAAGCGCGATATGATGATGAAAGCAAAGTACGTTCAGCATCTCAGAACCATGCAGGAAAACGCATAATTTATTTGCGTAAAAATAAAATTGATGTTTCGAAAAATTTCGTTATCTTTAACGAAAATTTCGGAACATCTTTTTTATATGGATAACATATTATCAATCAAAGCAATAGCCGATTTCATCGATTATCTTTCATACGAAAAACGTATGTCAGGGTTGACAGTTCAGTCCTATAAGAAAGATTTGTCCGACTTTTATAACTACTTTCACTCCATATACGGGATAGAAGATTTCAATCTTGTGTCCACTTCCGTGGTGAGAAGTTGGATAGCAGACATGATGGACAGCGGGAAAGCGAAAACCACTGTAAACAGAAAACTGTCGTGTCTGCGTTCGTTCTATAAATTCGCAAACAGGCAGAAATTGCTTGACAACAATCCGACCAAACTGATTGTCGGTCTCAAGAAAGACAAAATGCTTCCCACATTTCTTACTGAAAAGGAGTTGTTTGAAGTCATTGACGATGACTACTACGAAGACAATTTTAAAGGGAAAAGGGACAGGATTGTACTGATAATATTAGGTGGCACCGGCATCAGACGTGCAGAACTGATAGATTTGAAAATCCAGTCCATAGATTATTCGGCAAAGCAGTTAAAGGTAAGGGGCAAACGGGACAAGGAAAGGCTGATACCGATAAGCGATAATATTATAAAGGTATTGGACGAATACATTTCTGCAAGAAATGAGCTTATAGAAGAGAAGCAGATTGATGATGAAGGGTGGCTGATATTAAGTGACAAGGGTCAAAAGTCATATCCGGAGATGATATACAGGATAGTGAATGAGAGATTAGACACAATAAATCGCAAGGGCAAAAAGAGTCCGCATATACTACGGCACACCTTTGCGACGTTATTATTAAATGAAGGTGCGGAGATAAATGCTGTGAAGGAACTGCTTGGACATGCAAGTCTGTCAGCCACACAGATTTACACGCACAACACGATAGAAAAGATAAAGAAGACATACGAAAGCGCGCATCCACGCGCATAATTAATAACCTAAAACTAATAAATCATGAACATTAATGTAAACGCAGTTGGTTTCAAAACAGACGTCAAACTAGATGAATTCATTGACAAAAAGGTGTCCAAGTTAGAATCAGTTTATGAAAGGATTCAAGGAGCTGAGGTAACATTACGATTAGATGCCAAAGAAAAGGACACAAACAAGGTGGCAGAAATCAGATTACAGGTTCCTGGAGAAAACATTTTTGCAAAAAAGCAATGCAACACATTTGAGGAAGCGATAGACAATTGCGTGGAAGCCATTAGAAAACAGACAGTTAAGAGGAAGGAGAAGATTAGCAACAAATAAGAAAAAATTTTTTTCAAAAAATTGAAACAATTTAAAAAAAAGGTATATCTTTGCACACGCAATTTTGGTAAAGAAAAGAGCCAAAATTCGTGTGCAAAGAGTGCTATTTGAAAATTTGCCGATGTAGCTCAGTTGGTAGAGCAGCTGATTTGTAATCAGCCGGTCGGCGGTTCGACCCCGTCCATCGGCTCAATCTTATACGAGATTAGGGAAGATACCAGAGCGGTCAAATGGGGCAGACTGTAAATCTGTTGGCTAAGCCTTCCGTGGTTCGAATCCACGTCTTCCCACGAAAGAATGAGTAAGAAATTACCCATTCTTTTTTGTCAAAAGGCGGGAGTAGCTCATCCGGTAGAGCGACAGCCTTCCAAGCTGTAGGTGGCGGGTTCGAGTCCCGTTTCTCGCTCAGAATCAAGCCGTTGTAGCTCAGTGGTAGAGCACTTCCTTGGTAAGGAAGGGGTCACGAGTTCAACTCTCGTCAACGGCTCAGTGTTTTTAAAAAGAATTATCCACAAAACTTAAATATTAGAAAAAATGGCAAAAGAAACATTCGTTCGTACCAAACCTCATGTTAACATCGGTACAATCGGTCACGTTGATCACGGTAAGACCACATTAACAGCAGCTATTACACAATACCTTCAGACTAAGGGCTTAGCTGAATTCAAATCATTCGACTCAATCGATAATGCTCCGGAAGAGAAGGAAAGAGGTATTACCATTAATACCGCTCACGTAGAATATGAAACAGAGCACAGACATTACGCTCACGTTGACTGCCCTGGTCACGCCGATTACGTTAAGAATATGGTAACTGGTGCAGCTCAGATGGATGGTGCTATCCTCGTTGTAGCAGCAACAGATGGTCCTATGCCACAGACCAATGAACACATTCTTTTGGCTCGTCAGGTCGGTGTTCCAAAGATCGTAGTTTTCATGAATAAAGTTGACTTGGTTGATGACCCAGAACTTCTCGAACTCGTTGAAATGGAAATCAGAGAGAGACTGTCATTCTACGGTTATGACGGTGACAACACTCCTGTCATCCAGGGTTCAGCTCTTGGTGCTTTAAACAACGATCCAAAATGGATTCCTCAGATTCAGGAATTACTCGACGCTTGTGACTCATACATTCCTTTGCCAGACAGAGCAGTTGACAAACCATTCTTGATGCCTGTTGAAGACGTATTCTCAATCACAGGTCGTGGTACCGTTGCTACAGGTAGAATTGAAAGTGGTAGAATTAAGATAGGTGACCCTGTTGACATCATTGGTCTCGGCGCTGAAAAACTGAAATCAGTTGTTACCGGCGTTGAAATGTTCCGTAAGATTCTTGAATACGGTGAAGCAGGTGATAATGCAGGTCTGTTACTCCGTGGTATTGACAAAGACGAAATCCGTCGTGGTATGGTTATCGCAGCAGTCAACTCCATTCACCCACACAAACACTTCAAAGCTCAGGTTTATATCCTGTCAAAGGAAGAAGGCGGTCGTCACACCCCATTCCACAACCACTATCGTCCACAGTTCTATTTCAGAACAACTGACGTTACCGGTGAAATCATTCTCCCAGAAGGCGTAGAAATGGTTATGCCAGGTGATAACCTCGAAATCGAAGTTGAACTCATCAGCGAAATCGCTATGGATGTCAACCTGAAGCTGGCTATCCGTGAAGGCGGCAGAACTGTCGGTGCTGGTCAGGTCACCCAGATTATTGAATAATAAAATTTAATTTTTAATTATTATATAAGTCTTGTGGACAAAGGTGTTCCGTCGAACAGACGGAATACCTTTATCTAAAAGATTTTTTAGGCATACGGGTGTAGCTCAATTGGTAGAGTAGTGGTCTCCAAAACCATTGGTTGTGAGTTCGAGTCTTACCACCCGTGCAGATAAAACAAATAATAAAATGGCTAAGAATAAAGTGGTTCAATACTGTGTTGAGTGCTATGAAGAACTTAAATATAAGGTAACATGGCCAACCTGGGAGGAATTACAAAATAGTGCAATAGTGGTATGCATTGCTTCCCTTATCATCGCGTTAGTGGTGTTTTTGATGGATATCTCTTTCGAAAATTTGCTCAAACTATTTTATAATTTAGCGTAAGGTTTGAATATGGGCGAAGAGACTAAAAAAAAATGGTACGTTATTAAAGCAATCAGCGGAAAGGAAAAAAGAGTCAAACAATATCTGGAAAGCGAAATTGCATTGCGTCACCTTGAGAACGTTATTACCAGAGTGCTTATCCCTATGGAGAAAGTATATAAGGTAAGAAACGGCAAAAAGGTCATAAGCGAACGCAGTTTCTATCCGGGTTATGTTCTCATTGAAGCTGATTTAAGTGACTCCAACACTATTGGTGTCATTCGTAACGTGCCTGATGTTTTGGGACTTCTGGGCTCAAAAAACGAACCTGAATCAATCAGACCCGCCGAAGTTAAAAGACTCCTCGGCAAAGTGGACGAGATAGCGGAACAGGGCGAAGATGTCGAAGTGCCGTTTATCGTAGGCGAGTCGGTTACTGTCACTGACGGGCCGTTCAACAGTTTTACCGGAACCATTGAGGAAATCAATGAGGAAAAGAAAAAGCTGAAGGTGATGGTCAAAATCTTTGGCAGAAAAACACCGTTGGAACTCGGATTTATGCAAGTATCAAAAGAACAGTAAATGTTACGTTATTATTCTGATGAGAAAACAGAAAGACACAGTTCAAACTATTCAACAATTTAATCAAATTAGAAAATGGCAAAAGAAATTATCGGCTATGTGAAGTTGCAAATTAAAGGCGGTGCAGCAAATCCATCTCCACCTATAGGACCGGCCCTCGGTTCCAAAGGTATCAACATCATGGAGTTCTGCAAGCAGTTTAATGGAAGAACTCAGAATAAAGCTGGCAAGGTATTACCTGTAATTATTACTGTCTATAAAGACAAGTCATTCTCTTTTGTTGTAAAGACTCCTCCTGTTGCCGTTCAACTCCTGGAAGCATCTAAGGCAAAAAAAGGTTCAGCAGAGCCTAACAAGAAATCAGCTGGAAGCGTTACCTGGGATCAGGTAAGAGCTATCGCAGAGGAAAAAATGCCTGACCTTAACTGCTTCACCATTGAATCAGGAATGAGACTGGTAGCAGGTACAGCTCGCAGCATGGGTATAAAAGTTAGCGGTGATTCACCATTTGCCAAATAATTAAAGTCGTATCATTAAAAAAATTCCTAAGAATGGCAAGAATATCGAAGAAAAAGCAAATAGCTCTTTCGAAATTTGATCAGCAAAAGTTCTATTCTTTAAGTGAAGCAATGGATGTCGTAAAGAAAGTTGCTTACGAGACTTTTGATGCAGCAGTTGATGTCGATGTCAGATTAGGCGTTGACCCTCGTAAGGCTAATCAGATGGTCAGAGGTACTGTTACCCTCCCTCACGGAACAGGTAAGACCAAAAGAGTCCTCGTACTCTGTACTCCTGACAAGGAAGAAGAAGCAAAACAGGCAGGCGCTGACTATGTCGGTCTCGACGAATACATCAAGAAGATTAAAGACGGATGGACAGATGTTGACGTTGTAATTACGATGCCTAGTGTGATGCCTAAAGTTGGTGCTTTAGGTCGAATACTTGGTCCCCGTGGCCTTATGCCAAATCCTAAAACCGGTACGGTTACTATGGAAATCGCAAAGGCAGTAAACGAGGTTAAAGCCGGTAAGATTGACTTTAAAGTTGACAAAAACGGAATCATTCACACGACAATAGGCAGAGTATCATTTGACAGGGAGAAACTCGTTGAAAACGCACGCGAATTTCTGCAAATGATAATCAAACTCAAACCATCAGCAGCTAAGGGTACTTATATGAAGAGCGTTTACTTCTCAAGTACTATGGGCCCTGGTATTAAAGTCGATATCAAAACAATTACAGCTTAATACGTGTTTATAAATTAGTGAGAAAATGAAAAAAGAATTAAAAGGTGGATATATCGAAAAGCTCACCGAGTTATTAAATGCGAACAATACACTGTATTTGGCTGATATCGGTGATCTGAATGCACAGCAGACAGCAGACTTGCGTCGTCTTTGTTTCAAGAACGACGTGAAAGTTCAAGTCGTAAAAAATGCATTGCTCAAGAAAGCAATGAAGGAATCCTCTATCAATTACGAGGAACTCGAAAAAGTCCTCAAAGGACATACGGCAATAATGACTGCTGAAGTCAACAATGCACCTGCAAAACTCATCAAGGAAGCAAGAAAGACTGGCGACAAGCCTATACTTAAGGCCGCTTACGTTGAAGAATGCTTCTATATAGGTGACAATCAGCTTGACTATCTGTGCAACATCAAAAGTAAGAACGAACTCATCGGCGAAATCGTCGGATTACTCCAGTCTCCTATCAAAAATGTTGTTTCAGCATTACAGTCAGGTGGCAACACAATCCATGGAGTACTCAAGACCTTATCGGAAAGACCAGAGTAAAAAAACCTTATATTACAATATTATTAATCAATTTATTCAAGAACAATTTAAACAATAAATAAAATGGCAGATTTAAAAGCACTTGCAGAACAGTTAGTTAATTTAACCGTTAAAGAAGTTAACGAATTGGCTCAAATTTTAAAAGATGAATACGGTATTGAACCCGCAGCAGCTGCAGTAGCAGTAGCAGCTCCCGCTGCAGGCGGCGGCGCAGCAGCAGCTGAAGAAAAAACCGAATTCGATGTTATCCTGAAATCAGCCGGCGCATCCAAACTCGCCGTTGTTAAACTGGTTAAGGAACTCACTGGTCTCGGATTGAAAGAAGCCAAGGAATTGGTTGACAACGCTCCGAAGCCAATCAAGGAAGGCATCTCCAAAGACGAAGCCGAAGGCTTGAAGAAATCTCTGGAAGAAGCCGGCGCAGAAATCGAAGTAAAATAATTCGTCTTGCCCATCCAATAAGTACAAGGCCTCTCACCGAAGCCTTGTACTTATTGTGTTATTTTCATTTACGCTCCCCGCGTATCCCATCTGCGTCTCCGGTAACTATGCCGATAACACCGACAAAACTTTTTTTACAACCTTAAAAAGTAAAAACATTGGCAACAAAAAACAATCAAAATACCA
>JAFYJP010000166.1 GCA_017538085.1 Bacteroidales bacterium
TGCGAAGATTGAACCCGTAAGTGCGTAAGGAGATGTGGTGTCGCACAGATGCAATGTTTCCTCATACTTGTTGTCATCATATACATAAACTGTAATGACTGGTCCAAACAGTTCAGTGAACATAGTCGGTGACTGCGGATTGGTAGTCTTGATGACAGTCGGTTCAATGAAAAAGCCCTTTGTCTTGTCGCCGTTGCCGCCGCAAACGATTTCGCATTCCTTGTCGGTTTTTGCCTCATTGACATATTTCATAATCTTGTCGAATGAAGCTTCATCAATGACAGCATTCATCAAGTTGCTGAAGTCCTTCACATCACCCATTTTTATGTTAGAAACCTGACGTTCAACTTCCTGTCTGATTTCTTTCCACAATGACTGAGGGATATAAGCACGAGAAGCTGCAGAGCATTTCTGGCCCTGATATTCGAAGGCGCCACGAACGATAGCAGTAGCAACTTCAATCGGATTGGCAGAATTATGGACAAAGATGAAGTCCTTGCCGCCTGTTTCGCCGACAATTCTTGGATAAGTTGCATATTTGTCGATATTGTTTGCCATTATCTTCCAGAAGTTTCTGAAAGTGGAGGTTGAGCCTGTGAAGTGAACACCTGCAAAAGCCTTATGGTTGAAAGCGACATCACTGATGACGCTGCCGGACCCTGGCAGGAAGTTGAACACACCGGCAGGAACTCCGGCCTCAATATATATCTGAGCTATGATGTAGTTGGAAAGGACAGCCGTTGAAGCCGGTTTCCAAATTGTGGTGTTACCCATAAGAGCTGGTGACATATTCAGATTGGAAGCGATAGAAGTGAAATTAAACGGAGTGATTGCATACACAAAACCTTCCAAAGCCCTGTATTCGTTATAGTTAAGTTGTCCATGGTCAGATTTTGGCTGCTGAGCATATATTGTCCCTGCATAATATGCATTATATCTCAAAAAGTCAACGAGTTCGCATGCGGAATCAATTTCAGCCTGGAACGGGTTTTTGCTCTGGCCAAGCATAGTGGCTGCATTGACTTTCGCACGATACTTATGTGATATAAGTTCTGCTGCACGAAGAAGAATGGATGCTCTCTCAATCCACGGCATATTCTCCCACTCTATCTTTGCCTTCAAGGCTGCATCAATAGCCTGTTTCACAGTCTCTGTGGTTGCACACTGATAAACAGCAAGCAGTTGATTGCGGTCATGAGGACATCTTATTTCTTTGGTAACACCTGTCTCTACAGGCTTTCCATCAATAATCAAAGGGATTTGTTCTACAGTTTTAGTCTGTCTGTCGAGTTCTGCAACGAGTTCTTCACGCTCAGGACTTCCTTTCAAATAACCTTTAATCGGTTCATTTTCAGGATTAGGAAAATTGAATAATAAGTTGTTCATAGCGTTCTATTATTTTTTTTGCAAAAATAATCAAATTTTCAATCATTTTCAATTACTTTTGCAATTAATTGGATATTTAAATTTCGTCATTATGAAAAAATTTTTACCAGTATTTTTGATAGTATTAGCTGCAATTGCGTTATCTTTAACATCTTGCAGAAAGGGCTCCAATGCAGTCACATTGACAATTCCTGAAACCGGAGCGTCAACAGATGCCAACTATTTCGGAATAATCTCGGGATACTCCTGCGGTTTTGTTTCAGAAGGGACACCTTTACAGGTTCAGTTTACACCCGGAGTGAAATTTAAAATCAATTACAACGAAAAACTTCCAAAAAACACTTTCACTATTTCACCTAACGTTGCCGGCAATGCATATTGGATTGACGAAAACACCATCGGCTATCAGTTCACCGATAGTCCAAAAGAGAAGACCAAATATGATGTAAAATTCAATGTGGACAACTTCGTCAGTATGCCAAACGAATCGAAAACACTTGATTTCTGCTTCATGATTAATGCACAGGATTTCAACATTGTCAACACTTTATACCGTGCGACAGACAACAAGTCCTGCTCTTACAACTTCGACCTGTCTTTTGTCAACCCGGTTAATCCGGATGCAACATTAGCGATGCTCGACAAATCAATAACCGACAACTATCACGTTTCGGCAACTGCCCTGTCACCAAACAAAGTCAGAATTTCCGTCAACGATATTCCACGTTCCAGCAATTCAGAAAAAATGAAGGTGACTTTCGATGGAAGCAAAGTGTCGGTTAAGAAAAATCTGTCAACCGAGGTCGTAATACCTTCTTCAAATGATTTTTCAATTGTAGGCTACAATGTAAACCAATCCGAGAAGTCCATCGATGTCCAGTTCTCCAATCCACTTAAAACCAATCAGATACTCTCAGATTTTACACTGCCTAACCATATCAAATACAACATAGACATTGTCGGCAGTTCGGCTATCATCTATCTTGACCCACAAAACGACTATGATGATTTCAACGTAATTATCGAAAGCAACTCAACCATAGACAATTACGGCAACACCCTGAAGAAAGGGCTGACAATCAATAATATTCAAATAAACAAGTTAATTCCTGAAGTCGAATGGGTAGAAGACGGCACAATAATTCCTAATACCGAAAACACAACCATCTATTTCAAGGCAATATGCCTCAACAGCGTAATTGTCAAGATTGTAAGGATTTACGACAACAATATCATACATTTCCTTCAGGACAACGAGATTTCCTCCTCAAATATGTATGATATTAAAAAGGTAGGACGTCTGGAAAAGAAATTCAGACTTCAGCTTACTGCTGGAAACAAAGAAGATTGGAACACTTACGGCATTAAGCTCGCCGATTACATCGAAGTCAAGCCAGGCGACATGTTCAATATCACCTTGGATTTTGACATAAGCGACTATGCTTTTGCAAAGGAATACAATCAAAAGATGCCATTAACCGATGATTCCGAATATTGGGACAATGACAGCTACAGCTACAAGACATACTATTACGATGACGATTACGACTGGTATTATTACAGTGACCCGAATTCAAAATCATTCTACAACAATGTTGACATCACTAAAAATTTCTTAGTGTCAAATGTTGCTCTTATAGCAAAATCTGACAATGGCAAGGATGTCAGCGTTTTCGCAAGAAACATCAAAACTGCCGGACCGGTTGCAAAAGCTGAAGTTATTGCATACAATTTCCAGCTGCAGCCTGTTGGAACCGCAACCACTGATGCCAACGGTTACTGCCTGTTGAATTGTACAGCAAAACCTTACCTCGTCACCGCAAAAGACCAAAACGGCAACGAAGCGTACATAAAGACCGACAAGAGTCTGTCACTTTCACTCAGCAAATTTGACGTCAGCGGCAA